>CAYGHB010000053.1:0-8901 GCA_964349375.1 uncultured Syntrophomonadaceae bacterium
GAAATAAACATTTCACCCCCACCCTGACCCTCCCCCCTCAAGGGGGAGGGAGTTTTGGGTTCTCCATCTTCAAGGGGAGGGAGTTTAGTAGTCTCTCCCAATCAAAGGGGGGTAAGGCCTGACCTTTTTTCACCGCCACCCTGACCCTCCCCCCTCAAGGGGGAGGGAGTTTTGGGTTCTCCATCTTCAGGGGGAGAGGGTTTAGTAGTCTCTCATAATCAAAAGGGGAGGGGGTTTTCGGCACTCCGCCTTCAAGGTGAGGGAGTTTAGAGGCCATCCCAGTCGAAGGAAAGAGATTATACATGTCTCCCGCAAGGGGGTATAAATTAGTCTAATAGAGCGGTGATTTGGGGCACGGTATCTGCCGCGTTGCCCCAGATACCGATCGCTTTTTCACATAAATAAAGAGTATTATCAACTCCTGAATAGCCCGGCTTCTGGTCCATATTGCAAACCACAATCTGTTTCGCTTCTGAAGCTTCAAGAATCGGCATCCCATAAATCGGCGTTCCTTCCGCCGTGTTTGCGGCCGGGTTAATCACGTCACAGGCGCCGATAGCGATCACCAGATCAGTGCTTTCAAATTCCTGGTTAATTACATCCATCTCGTAGAGTTTCTCATAAGGGATGCCAACTTCGGCCAGCAGAACATTCATGTGCCCGGGCATCCGCCCGGCTACCGGGTGAATAGCAATTTTCACTGTCTTACCCTTCTCTTCCAGTTTATCGATCAAATCCTTCACCTGCTGCTGGGCCTGAGCCACAGCCATCCCGTAACCGGGAATGATGACTACCGACTCGGCCTCTCTCACCACCTGGGGCAGGCGTTCCATGGGATCTGCTGAATCCTCTATGTCGCTGCCTGGTTCCGCGGCGGCAACCGGTTCTCCGGCACAGCTGCTCTCTTTGACCAGAAAACCGCCCAATACTTTAGGCAGGCTCCTGTTCATCGCCCGGCACATAATCTGGGTCAGGATCAGGCCGGCTACCCCTACAATGGCCCCGGTTCCGGTCAGAATCATGTTCTCAACAGCAAAACCGCAAATCGCCGCCGCCACGCCAGAGAGAGAGTTTAAGAGGGAGATGATAATCGGCATGTCGGCGCCGCCAATACGGATTGTTAAGAGAATTCCATAGACGGCAAAGAGAAAGAAGATGATATAGATTGCATTAGTAAGCAGGAAGGGGCTAAGGATGATCATAACTACTCCCGCTGCCAGAAAGAGATAGAGCAGGAAGCGGTGACCGGCAATAATTACCGGTTGCTGAGAGATCAGGCCGCTCAGTTTGAGAGCTGCCACCAGGCTACCGCTTAAAGTCATGATACCGACAGCCAGGGCCAGACCGATGGTCAGCCAGGTGAATACCGAGGCTCCGGCCCCGTCGATGAAAGCAGCGGCTAAGGCAATCCCGGCTGAGGCCGCCCCGCCGAAACCATTCAGCAGCGCTACCATCTGCGGCATCTGGACCATTTTAACCAGCGAACCGAGGATAAGACCCACTGTCAGGCCGACAGCCAGAAGAACCCAGATGCCGACGCTGTTCCAACCACCAAGAAGCGCGATGGTGTAGAGAATAGCCAGGAGCATGCAGAGAGCGCCAAGGCGGTTGCCCCAGAGTGCCGTTTCCGGTTTTTGCAACAGGCGAATACCGAGCAAAAACCCGCTTATGATAAAGACTGCAACTATAATTGCCAGGTACATGATTTTGTCCTCCACATCAGTCAGTTATTTTTTACTGAACATCTTCAGCATCCGCTCGGTGACCCAGAAACCACCGGCCACATTAACTGTCGCCAAAACCAGCGCCAGGGAAGCAATTACGCGAACGGCGATGGAAGGCGACGTGAGGTAAACAGTCAGGGCTCCCAGAACGGTGATTCCCGAAAGGGCATTCATCCCTGACATCAGCGGTGTGTGAAGCAGTGGAGGAACAGCCGAAATAATCCGATAGCCCAGGATTACGGCTGCCAGTAAAAAGAAAACCAGCGCAGCGATCATACCTGCACCCCCTTTATGCCATAGTAATTATTCAGCTTGGCAGTTGCTTTAATGATAAAAAGTGCGCTCAATCGTTCACCAAACCCATGGCCAGAAGGGTGCCGTGGTGCACTACTTTGCCGCCACGAGTCACCAGGGTGCTGCTCACTATCTGGTCGGCCGGATCGATGTTAACCTGACCCTCTTTAACCAGGTGATTCAAAAAATGCCTGGCATTCTGGGCAAACATCCAGGTCGAATCGATAGCCAGGCTGGCAGGAATATTGGCCAAGCCGCTTATTATTATTCCCTCAAAGCTGTATTCCTCACCACAGCGGGTAATTTTACAGTTGCCACCCTGATCGACTGAAATATCGACGACCACTGAGCCTTTCTTCATGAAGCGAATCCCTTCTTCATCCACCAAAATCGGGGCCTGCTCGCCGGGCACCAAAGCGGTTAAGATTACGGCATCACAGTCTTTAAGGTGCTGGAGTAGTACTTCCCGTTCCTTTGCATACCACTCCGCCGGCAAGCGGCGGGCGTAGCCGCCTTCACCAACAGCCAGGTCGGCCGGAATATCGAACTGAATCAGCTCGGCGCCCAGGCTCTTGGCCTGCTCGTTGGCTTCCGGCCTAATATCTAAGGCCTTGACTTTTGCGCCCAGCCTTTTTGCCGTCGCGATTGACTGCAAACCGGCTACTCCTACGCCAACTACTAAAAACTGGGCCGGTTGAATAACACCGAGCGCTGTCGGCATCATCGGAATAAAGCGCAACAGGTGATTCGCAGCGCTGATTACCGCCTTGTATCCGGCAGCGGTACTCATGGAGGTCAGGGGATCCATCTGTTGAGCTGCCGAGATGCGCGGAATGCCGTCTAAGGTGAAGCTGGTAATGTTTCTTTTCGCCAATAAATTGACAGTTTCGTGATTATTGGGGTGAGCAGGGTGCAGGAAACAAACCAGGTGGGAATTTTCCGACAGCAATTCAACCTCATGCCGGTTTAACTGGTCGTTAAAGCGGGGTTCCTTAACTTTGAGTAAAATGTCAGCCTGCCGATAGAGCTCTTGTGGGTCTTTAGTAATTTCTGCTCCTGCCGCAATAAAATCTTCGTCATGAAAAAAGGCGCCTTCTCCGGCTTCGCTTTCAATCAGCACCCGGGCTCCGCCTTCAATAAATTTGGCCACCGTATCCGGAGCAGCAGCCACTCTTCTTTCCCCGGGCATGATCTCCCGCGGGATGGCTATGGTCATTCCCTGGTAACTCATCATACTCTCCTCCTTAGATAATCGCTAATGGGCAATAATATCTCTCTTAATAAATTCCTCAAGGCTGTGCGGCTGACGTCCGAGCAGCCAGCATAGACTGTTGCTGTTACCTTTGAGACCGTAAGCGGCGTAATAGTTAAACATTTTCGTTAGAGTGCCGATTCCGTATGCTGATAAACCGGAAGCGGCAGCTTTCTTTTGCCAATCGGCTATGTTTACTTCTTCATAACGGACCGTTCTTCCTGTTCCTGTAGTTAAAGCTTTTACCAGATCTTCCTGGGTCAGTGCCTCGATGCCGGTTATTTCGTATACTGCGTTGGCGTGGCCATCACCGGTTAAAACGATTGCCGCCGCCTCGCCTAAGTCTTCCAGGTCGATTAAACTAAGCGCAGTTTCTGCCGGATAAGGTGCTGAATAAAGGCCTTCTTCCAAAATTGCAGCTTTTGCCGCCAGGATATTTTGCATGTAGGGCGCAGACTGCAGAATCGTAAACTCAAGTCCTGCTTCAAAGAGCAGCTCTTCAACCTTAAGCTTGTTCCAGTGATGGGGCATCTTTTCAGTCTGGGGGTGCAGGACAGAGTGGTAAACAAAATGTTTTACACCGTTTTCTGCGGCAAGATCAATGATTGAGCGGCCAATTTCAACCTCCGCCGGATGCATATTGGGGCAGATGTGATAAATTGATTTAACGCCTTTCACAGCTGTATGCAGTGCATCGCTGCCGGTAAAATCGCCAAGCAGGGCTTCCGTTGCCCCTGCCTGAAGCAACTCAGCGGCCTGTTCCCGACTGCGAACAAAAACCCTGACCGCTGCCTCTCTTTTTGCCAGTGCTTTTAAGACTGCCCGGCCGGTTTTTCCGGCCGCTCCGGTCAGCAAAATCATTTTTAGTACAACTCCCGTAAAATTGATGAACACCAGTAATTGTGCGGCAGCCTTAATCACGGTTTAAACAAACTGGGTGATCAGAACCATATGTAAGTCTGCCACTGACCAGTTAACCTTTCAAAGCTGAATCAAGATCTTCGAGCAGATCTTCTTCATTTTCCAGCCCGGCGCTAACCCTGACAATTCCTTCACCCATCCACTGCTCGCGAATCGCCTGCTTTTGTGCTTCGTTTAAGTAGGCGGCCTGATCGATATAGAGATCGGTCGGGTAATAAAAGATCAGGCTGTGGGGGTGGCCAAGGGAAGTAGCATAGCTAAAAACTTTTATCCGCTCCGCCATTTTAATCGCTGCGCTTAACCCTTCGCGCAGTTGAAAAGTAAGCATGCCGCCGAAAGCGCTCATCTGCCGCGAGGCAAGCTGGTGATGGGGGTGATCTGGAAGCCCGGGATAAAAGACTCTTTCCACTGCCGGATGGGTCGCCAAATAGCCGGCGATGGCCAGGGCATTGGCGCAGTGTTTACCCATCCTGAGCGGCAGGGTCACTGCTCCGCGCGCGATCAGCCAGGAGTTAAAAGGGCTGGCCGCCCCGCCCAGGTGAACAAGCATTTTTTTACGCAGTTCTTTGATCTCGTCCCCGGAGCCGATCACTACCCCACCTAAGACATCTCCATGTCCGTTGATAAACTTGGTCAGACTGTGGACAACCAGGTCGGCGCCCAGCCGCAGAGGCTGTTGCAGATAAGGAGTAGCGTAAGTTGAATCAACCACCAGTTTAATCCCGGTTTTCCGGGCGATCCCGGCTAACGCTTTAATATCGCTGATGCGCAAAACCGGGTTGGCGGGCGTTTCACAATAGATCATCTTCGTGTTAGGCTTCAGGGCCGCTTTGACCTGCTCTAAGTTACTCGTATCGACCAGGGTAACCTCAATGCCGTAGTTTTGCAGGTGCTCGCCGAAGAGTTCCTGCGCGCCCACGTAACAAAGTTCCTGAGCCAAGAGATGATCGCCCTGTTTCAAAAAACCGAGTACTACCGCCGAGACAGCCGCCATCCCGCTAGCGGTAACCAGCGCTGACTCACCACCTTCAAGCGCTGCCAGCTTGTCCTCGAGCGATCTTACTGACGGGTTGCTCCAGCGGCTGTACGCATGGGGCGGGCGGTCAGATTCAAGCAGCAGGGCATCGAAGAGGTCAGGACCGAATTCAGGCAGGGCAAAGGATGCGCTCAGCTGCACCGGTCTGACCAGGGCAGGATTCCCTTCCTCCGGGCCCGCCCCGGCATGAACGGCCAGGGTTTCAAAATGCCTGTTTTTTTCGATCTCTTTATTGCCTGTCATCATTCCGCCTCCTGCCTGCTCAGCTGCCGGCTTCTTTTTCAGCAATTTCCGAGCAAATTTGCTCATGTCTTTCGCGGGTCAGCGGGTAGCGCCAGGCAAACAACACGGCCACAATTAGAAGGACAGCCGGCACCGGCCCCATGAAGAGGCGGATCGCCTGCACCGCTTCAGGAGGTTGAATCGGTAGTGGATCGGCTGCGGTGGGGTTGATGTAGTTGGCATAAGCCAGGGCCTGGCCCATGGCCCAGATGGCGATGCCGGCGGCCAGTTTCTGAAAGAAAGAGGCAAAGGCATAGTAGGAACCTTCCCGCCGTTCACCGGTTGAAAGCTGATCGTACTCAACAACATCGGGAATCATTGACCAGGGCAGAACGTAAGAGCAGGCAATACCGGCACCGGCCAGCGCCGCCAGCAGGTAAGCCAGGGCCAGCCTCTCGGGGCTAAGGCCGGCGATAGCCAGCAATACGACCAACCAAGATAGAGAGCCGATGATAAAGGCCCGGCTCTTGTCAAGTTTCTTGGCCGCCCAGACCCAGAGGGGCACGAATAAGAGAGACGAGCCCTGGGCAACCAGCACGAAATAATTGGCCTGGTCGGGAACTCTTAAATAATAGTTGGCAAAATAAACGAGAGAAGCGGCGACAACACTGGTGGTAGTCCAGCTCATGGTATAGAGCCCGATCACCCGCCAAAAAGGCTTGTTTGAAAGAGTGGCTTTAATCGACTCCCGAAACGGCAGGGTCGATACGACACTATTGAGCAGAACGCCCCTGGTTAAGCGAAAAACAAACAGCGGCGGCAAAATAACCAGGGTGCCAAGCCCAATGCCGATAATCATGAACAGTTTGACCGGGTCGGGGAAAAAGCCGCGCAGCAGGGTGATGATGATGATGGCCCCCAGTGAACCGCTGATCGAGTATAACATCAGGTAGCCGTTGATCGATATGCGCTCATCATAATCGCTGGTCAGTTCGGGCACCATGGCATAGTAGCCGATGCGGACGAAGGTAAAAGCACTATTGAAAAGGATAAAGGTCAGGGTGTAGTAAGCGGTAAGTCCCAGGGGCTCAAAGGGAGGAACCTGCCACATCAGGGCAAAACCGAGACCTAAGGGCAGCGCGCCAAAAAGCAGTACCGTGCGGCGCCTACCCCAACGTGTTTTGATCCGGTCGGAAACGATGCCAAACCAGGGATCGTTAATCGCATCCCACAAGCGACCGATGATCACCGCCCAGGCTGCGTAATCAGGCCTTAATCCGGCAATATCGGTCATGAAGTAAAGCTGGAAAAACATTAAGATCGCCAGCGGAACGCTGATCGAAATATCACCAGCGCTGAACAGGAGCTTCCACCCTGCTGAATAACGCCCTTTTTCCGCCAATTTACGTTCGCCTGCCACTAACCATGTCACCTCACATCTCAATAATTTGCTTTAATCGAGCATCCTTATCAAAGGTTATCAAAATCCTGGTTTTCTTCCTGCTCAGCCAGGTAAAACTCTTCCAGTTCACGGCCGGCAACTTTCTTGCGATAAGCATCCAGCGCCTGTTCTACTTGCGGATCGATCTCCAGGGGCCGGTGATGATCGATAATTTCGCGGACCTTCTCTTTAGCCCGTTCCATAAGATTATTTGACCCCTGGCTAATCCAGGTGGCATGGGGTTCGCGTACCAGCATGGAAGGCATGTAGTGTTCCTTTTTAAAATGGCTGACCGTGTGCTCTTCAGCCAGGTAATGGCCGCTGAAACCTTTCTCTTTGATTAAATCGAGGGCTAATGTTTCGCTATTCACGGTGATACCTTCCCTGATCCGGGCCACCGCCCCACACCATTCATCATCAATGAGCAGCAGCGGCTCGCTCTCGAGCATGGTGCTGTCAAGGGTGCCGGCACAAGTGATATAGTTTACTCCGGCCAAAGCTGCCTGCATGAGAGTACCGCAGCGTTCCAGGCCGGCCTGGATATCTTCAACCTTGGCCTCGGTCACCCCGCCAACGGAGCGGATTGGCAGACCATAGTAGCGGGCCAACTGGGCTGAGGCAGCCGAGATCAGGCCTGTTTCAACCGCGCCGAGCGCCACCGTGCCCAGCTTCATATTGGCGATAGTCGAAACAGTGCCGTAGAGGACAGGAGTGCCGGGTCTGAAGATCTGGGCCAGTGTAATGTGAGCCAGGATCGCAGCATTTTCCTGAACCAGCAATCCGGCCAGGGTTACCGGCGCCGTGGCCCCGGCGATAGCCTCGGGCGACATGGCCAGCGGCTGGCCGTAATCAGCGCAGATCAGCAGGCCTTCAAGCTGCTCCTTGCTCATCTGCAGCGGGCTGACCACCGAGCAGATACTAAAAAACCGCGGGCGGCGACGCAGCTCTTCCTTGCCGCCGACGGCAATAGCCATCATTTTCATCATGTCGAGGGTCGGCAGGTAGCCGTAACAGCCCATGCCAAAAGGTTTGCGGCTGTGATGGGCCCAGGCCCAGATCGCTTCGGCATGGATTGTGGTCATCGGGATATCATTCGGCCAGACATCCATCTGGGTGCTGTTGATATGCTGACAGGCATTGATCAGCTTAATATGCCGGACCAGATCCTCCAGGTTAGTGGGACGGTATGCTCCGCTTTCCGTATCCAGGATCGCCGTCGGGGTGCCGAGTCCGGCAAAATTCAGCTGATCCCCGCCAATTTCCATTGTAAAATCTGGATCGTTTCCATATAGGGTAAAAGATGAAGGAGCCTGTTCGACAGCCCAGCGCACCAGCTTCTCCGGAATTAATACTTTTTTTTCACCTTCATCTACCTGGCAGCCGGCCTCTTTAAAGAGCTGCAGGGCTTTGTTAAACTCTACTTTCAAGCCGGTTTCGGCCAAAACTGTCATCGAAGCAGCATCAATCTGTTCAATCTCGGCTGCGGATAGAACCTCAAATCTGCCTTTCATCTTCTGCCTCCTTCGCTTGTATGTTAAAGCGGAAATTATTTATCCGGCAACAGACTTAAAAGATTGCCCTTCCGGCGAAGAAACCGATCATTGAGAGGACACCACACAAAGTGGAGCCCCAGATCAGGTCGATAATCGTTACTTTAAGCGGCCAGTTTTTCAGGGTGGCCAGATTGGTTAGATCATAGGTGGCGTAACAGATCAGCCCGAAGAAAGCGCCGTTTAGAAAAGCATTAAACCAGCAATCCTGTCCGAGCGCGGGGCGGATTACAAAATAGACAAGACCGGCAATAAAGAACAGGTAAAAAATTATTGCCGCCGGCCAGTTTACTTTATCAACCATGATAAAACCAAGCTGTTCGCGGTAAAACTTGCGGGCCACCAGGCCCAGCCAGATCATATCGATCAGAAAGAATGCAGCCAAAACAACCAGGTAAAGCAAGATATAATTACCCATAAAAGCGCCTCCCGTTTTCTAAGTTACCCCTTTTTCGGAAACC
>CAYGHB010000054.1:0-8818 GCA_964349375.1 uncultured Syntrophomonadaceae bacterium
CCGGCAGAGATCTTCCTGCCACTGTTTTAAGCTTTTACGATTATCCTTGTAAACTTATAAGCAATCATAGGATTGACATCTTTAACTCTCTGTTGCTATACTTGCTCAAGGTAAAGGCAAATCCCGATATTGACCTCAGTTCTCCGGAATAAGTTGGTATAAAATTAGATGTTAAAAGCCTTTGTAAAGATCTTTATCTGCTGTGGTCGGATAAAATAATATACATAAGGGTGCGGAAATATGCCTAAAACTAAGATCTGGGGTTTCCTTGCGGTTATTACCTCAGCGACCCTTTTTTCTTTTTTTATTTATGCGGTATTCCTCCTGGGTCTGCATGATTTTCCATGGTTTTTAGGTGTAAGCCTGGACCAGCTATCACATATTACCTATTATTCAGCCGCCCTGCCCATCCTGCTTGTGGCACTCTCTGCTACAGGTACTGTTTTCTGGATAGGTTGGACAATACTTACCATAAAGGTGGACTATCCCATGCCCGAAATCGTTAGAAAAAATGATCACGCCAAAGCAAAAGCCTTCATACTTTGCCTGATCATGGTAATTGTCTCAGCGGCGCTGGCATATGGAGTTTATATCCGAAGCTTCTGGGCCCTGGCTCTGCCTGCCCTGGCAATTTCCGCTGTCGTGCTTGGAGCCGTTTTCTGGGTCGGAGTAACAATAATAACCACAAGAACCCAACTTTCCACTAATAAAAAGCAGAAAGAGCCTGCCTGATGAAAGTGCTCATCCTTGGTTACAGGGGCAACCCCTACTGCGGCGGTCAGGGAATTTATATTTACAACCTTTCAAAAGAGCTTGCGCAACTTGGCGTCGAAGTCGATGTAATGGTGGGCCTCCCCTACCCTGATCCCCTTGAGGATTGGGCCACCGTTTATAAAGTTGAAAACCTCAATCTGTGGTCCATAAATACCAGGGAAATACCCTATGAAAAACTCAACAGAATTTTCTCCCCCTGGAATTTTGTCGACTATATAATGACAAGGTTTTATATTTTTTATGAAATGGCAACCTTTAGTTTTAAGGCTTTTTTCGCGTTGAAAACCATTCTCAAGTCCAAAAAATACGACATTATCCATGACATACAGACCCTGGGCTGGGGGACAATACCGATTAAGGGCTACGGCATACCCATTGTGACTACAGTTCACCATCCTCTTACTAAAGACCGGGAAGCCGATTTGATGAAAGATTTCGGGCTCTGGGAAAAGGCAACTACAATTCTTTTTTATCCCCTGGTGATGCAGTCTTATGTTATTAAAAAAGTGGACCGGGTGATTACCTCCTTCAGGGAGGGTGTTGATGAATTATATAAAGCCTTTAAGATCAACAAAGCTAAAGTTTCAGTGGTCTATAACGGGATGGATGTTGAACTCTTCAGGAATACAGGCGAAGATAGGGAGGAGAATGCGCTTCTTTTTGTGGGAAATACAGAAGACAGTAAAAAGGGACTTATCTACCTCCTTGAAGCGATGAAACTGCTGCCCGAGGAGGTAACCCTGGCTATTGTCGATGACGGCCCACCAATAAAGCATACAGCAGCTGATTTAATAAAAAAGATGAACTTAGGTCACAGGGTAACATTTACAGGGAAGTTAACTTATGAAGAGCTGGTAAGCATCTACAGCAGGAAGACGCTGCTGGTGATGTCCTCACTTTTCGAGGGTTTTGGACTTCCTGCTGTCGAAGCTATGTCATGTGAAACTGCTGTTGTAACAACAACAGCGGGAGCTCTAAATGAAGTGGTATCCTCCGAATGCGGTATCCTTGTGCCTCCAAAAGACCCTGTCGCGCTGAGTGAAGCTGTGATAAAGCTCCTTGGAGACAAAAAACTACGGATGGAAATGGGGAAGAACGGCCGCAAAAGAGCCGTGGAGAATTTTTCCTGGCCTGTGGCCGCAAAAAACACGCTGGAGGTTTACCGGCAGGTCATTGAAGATCACTGGAGAGGTGACTAAAGCCTGCCTTCTCACATGCCGGGTAAACCCCGATTACAGAACGCTTGCCGAAACCTGGGTTAGGAGATGATCACCTAAAAAGAAATTCTCTATCCCCTTCGCTTCAAGGATTCACCATCCCCTGTCAATTGACAACGCCACCTGTTTCAGACATGCTTCAAGTTATCTTAAGTTTAAAATGTAAGCTTAAAACTGCTTAAACCTGCAGCTTTGAAAAATCAGCCAACCGGTTGAAGGTTCCCTTCAAGGCAGCCAGCAGGTTCAGCCTGTTTTTACGCAGCTTTTCATCTTCAGCCATTACCATTACACTGTCGAAGAAGTGATCGATTGGCTGCTTGAGAATCTGCAGTTTTTCTAGAATCAGGGCCGGATCCTCCTGGCCTTTAAGTGCGTTTTCCACCGCCTGCAGCGTTCTGAGCAGCTCTTTTTCGGCAATGTCCTCAAAAAGCGCTTTTTCAACCTTACCACCCTCAGCTTTACCAGCCAGGTTGGCCACCCGGTTGTAGGCGACAATTACTTCGTCCAGCAAAGGCCCGTTTAGGTAATCTTTCAGCACTGCAGCTTTGTTAAAGATTTCATATACGGCCGTAAATGGCACTCCTAAAACTGCTTCAATCAAATCATGTTCAATCTCTTTTTCCTGCAGGGCAAAGCGAATACGCTGCAGCAGAAAATCAGCGAGCTGAGTCTGCAGTTCAGTCTGCTTAGCATCTTCAAGCTTTAAAGCAGCGGTGATTGTTTCAAGTCCGATCCCGATATATTGATCTAGAGTCAACTGCAGCCCGAAGCTGTTCAGAATCGCTATCGCCCCCTGGGCCTGGCGGCGCAGGGCATAGGGATCCTGCGAACCTGTCGGCTGAATCCCGATAGCAAAACAACCGGCCAGGGTATCGATGCGGTCGGCCAGTGATACCAGGGCTCCTTCGAGTGATTCGGGAATCCTGTCGCCGCTGAAACGGGGCAGGTAGTGTTCGTGTATTCCAACGGCTACCACCTCTGTTTCACCGCTAAGCCTGGCATACTCGCGGCCCATTACTCCCTGCAGTTCGGGAAACTCCTTAACCAGGCTGGTAACCAGGTCGGCCTTGCAGAGATGGGCTACCCTATTAGCCGTTTCTATTTGCGCTGTCGGCAGTTTAAGCGCTTTGCCCAGTTTACCGGTCAGCTCAATCAGGCGCAGCCTTTTTTGATCGAGGGTGCCAAGCGATTCTAAGAAAACCACACTCTTTAGTTTTTCAATATAGCTTTCGAGCGGTACTTTGCGATCTTCGTTAAAGAAAAACCGTCCATCAGCGAGTCGGGCCGAAAGCACCTTGGCGTAACCTTTGCGGATATTCAGGTTAAAAAGATTATTACTGATCCCGACAAAGGAGGGCATCAAGCGGCCGCTCTCTTTTTCGACTATCGGAAAATAGCGCTGGTGATACTGCATGGAGGTGATCGGTACTTCCTGCGGCAGGTCGAGGTAGGCCGGATCAAAAGCGCCGTCAACAGCAACCGGATACTCAACCAGGTAGGTGACCTCTTCCAGCAAACCTTCGTCAATCAGGGCTTTCCCGCCTTGTTCCTCAGCTTTCTTGTTCAGCTGCTCCAGGATCATCTCCCGCCGCTTGAGCGGATCAACCACTACATATTTATCGACGAGGACTTTGAAGTAGTGATCGGCGCTATCCACATTAAAAGGACCGGGCGCCAAAAAGCGGTGACCGTAGGTTGCCCTTCCCGCCTCAACACCGGCATAATTAAAATGAACCGGGTGATTGCCATAGAGGGCCAGCAACCAGCGAATCGGCCGGGCAAAGCGCACTTCTTTCTGCTGCCAGTACATGGGCCGCGGAAAAGAAAGCTTCTGGATCAGCTTCGGCAGCAGCTCTGCCAGCAGCTCCGGCGTGGGACGCCCACGGGTCTCCTTATCGATCATAATGTAAAGGGCCCCTTTAAGCTCTTCCTGGCGCACAGCTTCCAGATTGACGCCGTGCCCCTGGATAAAACCCAGCAAAGCCTTGGTCGGGTTCTTCTGTTCGTCATAGGCCCGGTCAGCAGGGGGACCTTTAATCTGTTCAACCAGGTCGGGCTGCGATTCTTCCAGCTCAGCAACTATTAGGGTCAGGCGACGGGGGGTTCCCCAGGCCTCGACTTTTTCATGCTTCAGGCGATAATCGGTCAGCAGTTCAGCAGCCGCTTTTTTCAGCTGTTCCAGCGCCCCGGGGATAAAGCGCGAAGGAATCTCCTCGCAACCGATTTCAAAAAGTAGTGTGTAAGCGGTAGTCATCAGCGGGCACCTCCGGTCAGCAGGGGATAACCTGCCTCTTCTCTTTGTTTCAGGTAACACTCGGCACAGAGGCGGGCCAGGTTGCGCACCCGGCCGATGTAGGCGGCGCGTTCGGTAACGCTGATTGCTCCCCGGGCATCGAGCAGGTTGAAAGTATGTGAACATTTAAGAATGTAATCATAGGCCGGGTAAACGAGGTTCAGCTCCAAGAGACGCTTGGCTTCGCCTTCGTAGCTGCTGAAAAAACCAAACAGCAAATCGAGATCAGCGTGATCAAAGCTATAGGTTGACTGCTCCCACTCCACCCGCTGATAAACCTCGCCGTAGGTGATATTACCGGTCCAGATCAAGTTAAAAACATTGTCGCAATCCTGTAAGTACATGGCGATGCGCTCCAAACCGTAAGTGAGCTCCACCGGCACCTGTTCCACGTCGAAACCACCCACCTGCTGAAAGTAGGTAAACTGGGTAATTTCCATGCCGTCAAGCCAGACCTCCCAGCCCAGTCCCCAGGCCCCGAGAGTCGGCGCTTCCCAGTTATCCTCAACAAAGCGGATATCATGCTCCAGGGGATTAAGCCCCAGGAAAGCCAGACTATCTAAATATTGCTGTTGGATATCTGCCGGGGCCGGTTTAATAATCACCTGGTATTGGTGATGCTGGTAAAGGCGGTTGGGGTTCTCACCGTAACGCCCGTCGGCGGGGCGGCGCGAAGGCTCCACATAGGCCACCGACCAGGGCTCCGGGCCAAGCGATTTTAAAAAGGTAGCCGGGTTCATCGTGCCAGCTCCTTTTTCCACATCGTAGGGCTGCCAGATCAGACACCCCCTAGAGGCCCAGTACTCCTGGAGTTTGATCATGATTGTTTGCAGGTCCAAATTTTTTCCTCCTTCAGATGCGGGCCGGAAAATAAAAAAATCCCGTCCCTGGCTCAAAAACCATAGGGACGGGATCTATTCCCGCGGTTCCACCCTACTTGACCCTGTTTGCTGCAGGGTCCCCTTCATTAATGCTCAGCTCAGGAGCGCCATTCACCGGTCTTCTTCCGGGCTTTCACCATCCCCGGCTCGCTGCCGGACCTTCACAAACCCGGCTACTTAAATTCCCTCATCGCCTGAATACCTATTCTGTTAACTTGAATAGTAACAACCACCGCTTTGTTTGTCAACTACCAGCAGGCTGCTGTTTCTTGCGGTAGGCCCGCCAGGTGCAGGCAAACTTGCCGCTGTCGTTTAAAGGCTCGGGATCTATTTCACCGATAGCACTGTTGTGTGGGGCTGAGCGGACCGTTTCCGGCTCTTCACGGGCCTCCCGCGCCACCCGGGCCAGAACAGCTGCATAATGGTCAAGGTCATCCTTGGAATATGACTCCGGCGGCTCTGGTGTAAAAGGCTCGGCAATAATTCGTGGATGATGACTGGTAAAGTAGGTCTGCAGACCGTAATCAATAATCCGCCGGTTGATCTGGTCGGTTCCGATACCGGTTTCTTTCTTCAACTCTTCCCAGCTGAGCCTGGCCTGTTCGATCCGCTGCCGGCCTTCGCCCAGCGGGCAGCTTAAACCGGGGATTTCCAGCAGTTTCTTGAGCAGATAAGCGTTATTGAGAATTGACAGCAGGGCTGAAAGCTTTAAACCTTCAGCACCGAGACTGCGCATGTAGGCATAGGCCCGCACCAGCACTGGGGGAACGCCGTGAAATTTACGTAGCTTACCGATCGAAGCCGGCCGGTTATAATCGAGATAATACCCATCACCGTTAAACTCCACGGTCGGTTTCGGTAAGTAAGGTGCCAGCTTTTCCGTTACCCCCTGGGCGCCGGCGCCAGGCCCGTGACTACCGTGTGGCGATGAAAACGACTTATGCAGGTTGTAGTGGCAGAGGTCAAAACCCATGTCACGAGCCCTTACAATGCCGAGCAGGCCGTTGGCATTGGCATGGTCGTAGCAACAGAAACCGCCAACAGAGTGCACCAGGTCAGTATATTCGGTGATCCGGTCGTTAAAAATCCCTGTATCTTCGGGGTTGGTGATCAATAGCGCTGCGGTACGCGGCGAAACGGAAGCCTTCAGTGCCTCGAAATCGGGCAGGCCTTCCGGGCCGGGCATCAGGGTAATCACCTTGTAGCCGGCAGTGGCTGCCGCTCCCGGGTTGCCGGGATGGGAAAGGATCGTGGTAATTATTTCGTCACGTTCAGTTTCGCCCTGTTCCTTAAAATAAGCCCTGATTACCGACACATTCGCATAAATAGCCTGCGTGCCCGAGCCGGCCTGCAGGGAGAATTTATCCATCCCGGAGAGTTCTTTTAAGTACTGCTCCAGCTCATAGATTATCTGCAGAAATCCCTGCACTGTTTCGTCATCCTGATAAGGATGGAGTTCAGCCATCTGAGGCTGGCGCACCAGTGTTTCATGAACCTTGGGGCTGTATTTCATGGTGCAGGTGCCCTGGCCTAAGTCGATGGTCAGATCTGCTCCGAGTGTCTCCTGCGAAAGCCTTAAAAAATGCCTTAAGACCTGCATCTGGGCCAGTTCCGGCAGGGCAGGCGGTTTTTTTCGTTTGAGCGCCTCCGGGATCAAATTCACGGCCGGACCAACCAGCTCTGTTACTGCGGCTTCGGGAATTGGAACCAGCAAACCCCGCTGGCCTTTTAAACCGATCTCCATGATGATCGGTTCATCCCAGCAGGCGCCATGATAGCTGCGCAGCTGCTGAGGGTTAAATTCTCTTTTTTCGCTGCCGCGTTTTTCAGTCACCGGCAATCTCCTTTATAGCTTCAACTAATTTAGTGATGTCTGAAGCTCCGGTCAGTTCGGTAAAAGCATAAAGGGCAGCCTTATCCATACCCGGGAATTCCTTCGACAGGTCATATCCACCAAATATCTGATAATCGAGCAGGCGTTTATTGATTGCCGCCACTGGTATTTTAAAATTATTAAAGCTAAGTGGTATTTCGCGGAAATAAACCGCCTCCGGAAAAAGGGGTTCGATCCCTTTAACTGCGCTGAGCAGATTGCGGGCATAGGCGGTGCGCGCTGTGATCGTTTCGCCGATTTCACGCATACCCTGTGGTCCGAGCAGGGCCAGATAAACAGCGGCAGTGATCGCCCAGAGCGCCGCTGCAGTGCCCATGTACTCATTGGCCTGTTCACGGCTGCCGTGCGAGGTGCGCCAGTTTAAGGCCCGGCCCCAGCCATAACCGCGGCCGTTTTTAACCCCCGTTATGCCGTAAAGATAGGTCGGGTAAGCGCTGATCAGTTTTTCATCGTCGTGAGAAGCGATATAGCCGGCGCAACCGCCACCATAGTGCATGTGGATACCCAATGATTGGATATCGCCACAAACCAGGTCGGCCCCGTAATTGGCAGGCGGCTCAAGGACTCCGAGCGAAAGGGGCTCGGCGGAAACCACTGTCAGGGCCCCTTTGGAGCGGGCCAGGCGGCTGATTTCACGGCCCTGCTCTTCTAAGAATCCCAAATATGAGGGGTTCTCGAAAAATACGGCAGCCACCCGATCATCCAGCTTGCTTTCCAGATCGGCTAAATCAAGCTGCCCGCTTTCGGGCTGATAATTGACCTGTATCAGTTCAGCCAGGTGGGAATTATAGTCTTTTAGCTGTGATAACACTTCCGGATTCATAGTAGAGGGTATAAGCAGCTTGCTGCGACCGGTGACTTTTAAAGCCATGCGCAGGGCAGAGCAGACCGCCTGTCCCCCGTCAAATGTGGGGTAGCTGACCACATCCATCTCCAGCAGCTCAGCCATCATACTGCAGTACTCAAAAAAAGCCTGGAATTTACCGTGGTCCGAGTAGACATCGCCCACGTAGGCGGTCAAAAACTCCGCCCGGCTGTTGATTTCGTCACAGACCGCCGGAACATAGTGCCTATAGCAGCCGGCGCCGAGAAAACTTAAATACTCGTCGCAGCCCTTATTCTTCTGAAGCAGGCTCTGCATCTCTCTTTTAAGATCTGCTTCAGCCAAGAGCGGATCAGGCAGTTTAAGGGGTCCTTTATATCTTAAATGTTCGGGAATCGGTTCAAGTAAGTCGTCGAGTTTTTCAGCCCTAAGCTCGCGGAGCATCTCGTCCCTGATTTCCGGGACCGCAGTCGGCATATAGGGGTGCAAATCAAAGGAGCTTTTCTCTTTCTTCAACTGCTGACCTCCAGGCTGTTAGCTGAGCATATTCTGCTTGATTAAAATTGCCTACCGGAATTATAGCAAAGATCTAACCGGCTTGAAATACGATCCCTCTTGTTTTCATCATCTAGCTTAAAAAGCTTCAAAAACAAAAATTAATGCGGCCTTCCTGCCACTAATGTGTATAATTATGGCAGTCAATAAACAAATCACCCAATGCTCGCTTCAACTCTTAAAACTTTAAAGATAATTGTAAAATTGATATGTGTGAGGTATTTTTAAAAAGAGCTTATTATGATATGGGAGGCAGCTTAAAGTGCATGTAAGGGAGAGTAATAGTTTCATTGACCGGGCAGGAGTAATCAATAGTAACCTGATTAAAGCTATTTGCGTTGTGGCCAAAAATCATAAGAAAAAAACAATCGCCACCCGCTG
>CAYGHB010000055.1:0-1431 GCA_964349375.1 uncultured Syntrophomonadaceae bacterium
GGTTGATCTGTCCAGAAAGATGGCCGGTAAAATCGCCGATCGCCTGCACGCCTGGATTGGCGATTATACAACCACAACTACAGAGAGGGCCGCCGCAAGGCTGCTTGGTATTGACGGAGTAGACGCTGCCGAAGTGCCGCTGGCCAATGTGATGGTTGAAAAGCTGCAGCAAGCCGGTTTGCTGGATCGGGGCCTGGTGCCCTGGCTTTCCAAAGCGATTGTAGCCAGAAGAGAAAACCCCCAGGAGATTGCCCAGGCCCTGGCTGACGGAAAGCTTAAAGTTCAAGATGTGCCGGTCTGCCCCGAAGATAAGTGGCGGGAAATCGCCGACGGGCTGGCCGGGAAAGCAGCCGCCCAGATCAGTGCCGTGAGGGCTGAGCGGGAGAGCCGGATCGCCAAAGCGGCTCCGCCGAGCAAGCCGATGCTCTACGTAATTGTTGCCACCGGTAATGTTTATGAAGATGCTGTGCAGGCCAAGGCTGCCGCCCTGCAGGGGGCCGACATTGTGGCCGTGATCAGGCACACGGGCCAGAGTTTGCTCGACTACGTGCCTTACGGGCCAACCAGCGAAGGCTTTGGCGGCACTTACGCCACCCAGGAGAACTTCCGCATCGTGCGCGCAGCGCTTGACGAAGCGGGAGAGGAGACCGGTTGCTATATCCGCCTGGTCAACTATGCTTCCGGACTCTGCATGCCCGAAATATCTGCCATGGGCGCCATCGAACGTCTGGATATGATGCTAAACGATGCCATGTACGGTATCCTGTTCCGCGATATCAACATGCGCCGGACCTTTATCGACCAGCATTTCTCTCGGATGATCAACGCCTTTGCCGGCATTATTATCAATACGGGAGAAGATAACTACCTGACCACTACCGATGCCTTCGATAAGGGCTACACTGTTTTGGCCTCCCAGTTTATCAACGAACAGCTGGCCCTGCGCTCGGGCTTAAAAGAAGAACAGATGGGTTTGGGCCACGCTTTTGAGATTAACCCGGCAATGGAAGACGGCCTGCTGATGGAGATCGCCCAGGCCCAGCTTTGCCGCGAGCTGTTCCCCAGATCTCCGCTTAAATATATGCCGCCAACCAAGCATGTTACCGGTAATATCTTTAAAACCTACCTGATCAACGGTATGTATAACCTGGTGGCGGTGATGACCGGTCAGGAGATTCAGCTGCTCGGCATGCTCACCGAGGCGATCCATACACCCTTCATTAGCGACCGTTATTTAAGCATTGATAACGCCAACTATATTTTTAATAACGCCCGCCACCTGGGCGATGAGTTAATCTTTGCTCCCGGCGGTAAAGTTCAAACGCGTGCCGCCCACCTGCTGGACGAAGCTTGTAAAATGCTGCAGGAAATTGAGCAGATTGGCCTTGAAACAGCAATGGAAAGAGGCCTCTTTGCTGATATTAAGCGCAC
>CAYGHB010000055.1:1531-8772 GCA_964349375.1 uncultured Syntrophomonadaceae bacterium
AGATTGGCCTTGAAACAGCAATGGAAAGAGGCCTCTTTGCTGATATTAAGCGCACCAGGGAAGGTGGCAAGGGCGGAAGCGGGGTTATTAAAAAAGACCGCAGTTACTACAACCCCTTCCTAGATATATTTGTTGATCACTTTGTTGCAGCTGAAGGGAGGCTCTCTTAAATGGCTGTTGACTTAGGCAAAGTAAAGACTTACGGCGATACTTTAAATGACGGGGCAGTTCAGGTTAGCTTTACCCTGCCGGTTCCGGCGGGTGATGAGGCCAAAGAGGCCGCCCGGCAGATTGCTTCAAAGATGGGGCTTGAGTCGCCGGCAGTAACGGAAATGGCCGATTTGGGCGCCGGTTTCACCTTTTTTGTCCTCTACGGCAAATGCATGCACAGTGTTAATTACACGGCGATCAAGATTCCCAAGCAGCAGCAAAAAATTATGAGTTTCAAAGAGGTTAACAGCCTGATTAAAAATGAGCTGGGGCGCAAAGTGGTGGTTGTGGCCGCCTGTACCGGCAGCGATGCTCACACGGTTGGGATTGACGCGATAATCAACATGAAAGGTTACATGGGTGAATACGGGCTGGAGCGCTACCCGGAGATGGAGGCCTATAACCTTGGCAGCCAGGTGCCTAATGCCGAGCTGCTGGCCAGGGCGGTGGAGCTAAACGCCGACGCTATTCTTGTTTCGCAGGTTGTAACCCAGAAAAATATCCATTTGGAAAATCTGACCGAGCTGGTTGAGCTGGCTGAGGCGGAAGGCCTGCGCGATAAAGTGCTGTTGATTTGCGGCGGGCCGCGCATCTCGCATGAGCTGGCCATCGAACTGGGCTACGAAGCCGGGTTCGGGCCGGGAACGCTGCCGAATCACGTTGCTTCGTACATCGCCGCGGAGCTGGTGCGGCGTCAAAAGACCGGCAATAATGAGTCATTGCAGACGCCTTAAGATCCAAATTCTTTTCGCAGCATCAATGAAAGCTTAGTTTGGCGGACTTTGTCGGTCAGCTGGTTTTCAGAACAGCTTCACTATGGTAGCATTGATCTGTCCGGCTTCAGTCTTTAATCAGGCCGGGCAGTATTTTTGTTAGGAGCGACTCAGATCATGAGCGAGATGGCAGATAATAAAAAAACAATCCTGGCCGATATTTCACTGCTCTTTGTAGCTATTTTCTGGGGTTCTAATTTTGTGATCATGAAGCACGCTTTTGAAGTGATTGAACCTTTTACCTATCTCGGGATCCGGTTTTGCCTCGCTGCGCTGCTTTTAGCAGTCATCTTCAGAAAACGCCTGGTGAAAGCCCCACTGGGGGATTATCTGGCCGGGGTGCAGATCGGGTTTTTCCTCTTTACCGGTTTCGTTTTTCAGACCGTGGGTCTGCTCCATACTACACCGGCCAACTCCGGTTTTATCACCGGCACGGCAGTAGTGATAGTTCCCTTCATGTACTATTTAATCACTAAAAAATCACCGGGCCTCTGGGCCGCGGTTGGCGCTGCCATGGCGGCGGTAGGCCTTTACTTTTTATCGGCTAACGAGTCTATGGGGCTGGGCTTTGGCGACCTGCTGACCCTGGTTGGCGCCTTTCTTTTTGCCGGGCACCTGATTGCTATTGCTCTTCATGTCAAGAATCGTGACCCGATTGTTTTAGCGGTCACCCAAATTGCCTTAACCGGTGTTGCCAGTTTTGTCGTGGCCTTAATCTTTGAACCGAAAGCGGGTATGTTCAGTCACCCGCCGGCAATCTGGGGGGCGATTCTTTACGCAGTCATCTTTTGCACAATCGGCGCTTTTGTTACCCAGACCATTGCCCAGCGCTACACCCCGCCGACCCATGCGGTGCTGATCCTCTCCACGGAAGCAGTTTTTGCCGGCCTTTTTTCCTATCTGTTCTGGTACGAAGTTTTTACGGCCCAAAAGCTATTTGGGGCCGGCTTAATTCTTGCCGGTATTTTGATCACCGAGCTGCGCCCGTTTATAGCCGCCAAATTTCTAGAGGCAAAGAGAAGAAAAGCCAACCATCCGGGAACTTCTCTTTAAATAAAAGGAATCCGGCCCCCCGGAGCAGAATAGCAAAGCTATCATAAATAACCTGGGGGTGCGCCGCTTGGAGCAGGAAATCAGGGAATATGCCCTGGAGATCGGTTTTGATGATGTCGGTTTTACTACCGCAGATCCCTTCCCACAACTAACAGAAGCTTTAGAGGAACGTAAAGAGGGCTACAGCTGGATCAGCGACGGGTTGCTGCAGCTGGCCCATGTGGCCGACCCTAAGTTTGTGCTGCCCTCTGCCCGCTCGATCGTGGTGCTGATTTATGATTATTACAAACAGGCCTACCCGCCCGAATTTGAAGGGCGGATCGGTAAAGCCTATCAATCGCGGCTCTACCCCGGCAAAAAGCGTCTTTTCGGCAGCCGCCTGCGCTTGATCAGGGAGTTTTTGGAGAGCAATGGAATGGAAGTCGGCGTCAGGCCGGCAATGCCGGAGCGGCAGGCTGCAGTGCGGGCCGGCCTCGGCAACTTTGGCTGCAATACTTTTATCTACTCTCCAGGGCACGGCAGCTATATCGGCATCGTGGCTATGGCAGTCAGCGGCGAGCTTGAACCAACAACAACCCCAAAAGAGCATACCTGTCCTGCTGACTGTAATCGTTGTGTCGAAGCCTGCCCAACCGGGGCTTTGTACGCTCCCTACAAGATGGATCCGCTGCGCTGTATCGCTTTTAACTCTTACGGAGCAGGTAATTTCCCAGGCGCGCCTGAGGACATCCCTCCTGATATCCTGGAAAAGATGGGCGGCTGGATCTACGGCTGCGACCATTGCCAGGATGCCTGTCCCCATAACCAGGCCCGGCTGAAACAAAAACTGGTCCCCGATGCCTTTTTACAGGAGATGGTGCCGAAATTTGAGTTGCCCGTGTTACTGAACATGGATGATCAATATTTTCTTGAAACAGTCCAGCAATTAATGTATGGCTACATCTGGGAGAAAAAATTCATCCAGCGCAATGCCGCGATTGCCCTGGGTAATAGTGGCGATGAGGCAGCAGTTGGGCCGCTGGGTAAAGCCCTGCAAGATCAGCAGGAGATGGTGCGCAAATACAGCGCCTGGGCTTTAGGGCGGATCGGCGGTAAAAAGAGCAGGGCCGCTCTTGAGAAAGCGTTGGCCGGGGAAAGTGAGGCCGCTGTTACCGCCGAGATTAAAATAGCTCTTGAAAACTGCTGATCCTGGCAGAGTAGAGAAAACGATCAGACAGAGCATGTTCAATGTATCTATAGTTTATGAGGAGTAAACCGGTCATGGAAAAACTGATTATTACTGTAGCGCCAACCGGCAATGTGCCGACCAGGCAGGACAACCCGTATCTGCCGATCACCCCGGATGAAATTGCCGAAGATATCTATCGCTGTTACCAGGCCGGGGCGGCGGTTGCTCATCTCCACGCCCGTAACGAAGCCGGTGAGCCGACAGCCGACGCAGATGTTTTTGCTGAGATAGCGGAGCGAGTGCGGCAGAAATGCGACATGATCATTCAGTTTTCCACCGGTGCGCGGGCGGGGAAAACCGCCGCAGAGCGTGGGGCCTGTATAGCGCTGAAGCCGGAGATGGCCAGCCTGACCACCGGTTCATCCAACTTTGTCAATTCTGTTAATATTAATTCGCCGGAGCTGATTATTGAGCTGGCGCAAAAGATGGATCAAAGCGGGGTCAAGCCGGAAATTGAAGTATTTGACCTGTCAGCCCTGGAATATGCAAAATACCTGGTAAAAAAAGAAATTCTTAAGCCGCCTCTGCACATCAACCTGGTGCACGGGGTGCCAGGTTCTATGAGCGGGTCTGCCCGCAATCTCTTTTTTCTGGTGGAAAGCCTGCCGGAAAACTGCACCTGGTGCGTTACCGCCATCGGCAAAGCGCACCGGCAGCTGAGCGCTCTTGGCCTGGCGCTTGGCGGACATGTGCGCACCGGGCTCGAAGATCTGAACGAACTTGAAGCAGGCAAACCGGTTTCCAACCTGCAGCTGGTTCAAAGAGTAGCCGCCCTGGCTAAAGCCTTCGGTCGCGAAATGGCAACCCCGGCTGAAGCCCGGAAGATACTTGGTCTCTCCTAACTATGATCTCCCCAGATAATTAAATCCAGTATCTCAAGAACCTCAGCTAAGAGTTCATCGCCGGCGCGGTCAATCAGGCGAACTCCTCGTTTTTCATAATCAATTGCCTTTAACTGTTCGCACATGATAAAGCCTTCGGTATTATTACACCGGCCGTTGATGGCAATGTGGGTAGGATAGCTTCGGTTGCTGCTGGTGATGGGGCAGGCAAAAATCATTTTCTGTTTCTGGTTGTGTAAATCCTGGCTGATTACCAGAGCAGGCCTGGTGCCGGCCTGCTCACTACCTTTGGTCGGATCAAGATTAACCAGTAGTATATCACCTTGCCTGGGGGCTACCATTCTTCGTGACCGACCTTATCTCCCCAATTTACTGTTTCGCCAATGCTCTGTTCCGCTGAAAAGTTTTCATAAAGGCTTTTTAAGGTTAATCCGCTTTTTCTTCTGTTGCGAACCCTGACAATCAAAGGTTCAATAACAATCTTGTAGCCGTTTTGTTGTTCAATGAGATCAATCTTAAGCGGATCGTTTTCTTTTAGCCCGGTTTGCCGGATAATTTCAACTGGAATAGTGACTCTGTTTTTTTTCCTCAACACAGCTGTCGACAAATAAATCCCCTCCCATTTGTATTTTTATATACACTTTCTATCTAAGTGTACATATTACAAAAGAAAGAGGGGTTTGTCAATTAACTATTTTAGCGAATGGAGTTTCCGCCTAAAATCAGAAGATATTCTTGACTGGTTATAGTTTTGCGGATATGATTTGACCAGGGAAAATAGTTATATTTTTGGTCCAGCTGCTCATAGCTATTAGACATGAGGGAGCGCCGGGACAATAGTCCTTGCGTTCTTTTTTATTTGAAAGGGGTGCCTGTTACCGATGAATTTGCTGAAACGGAGCGAAAGAAGCCAGGAAGTCTTGAACATTACCGGTGATTCGCTGTTAATTGAAGATGTTATTAATGTCAGTCGCAAGGGTCAGTCAGTGGCTCTGGACGAGGAAGCCCTGCAGCGGGTGATTCGCTCCAGGACGATGCTGGAGAAGCTGGTTGACAGCGATGCAGTGGTCTACGGGATTACCACCGGGTTCGGGCGCTTCAGCGATGTTAATATTTCGCGCAAAGACGCCATTCAGCTGCAGAAAAACCTGATTGCCAGCCATGCCACGGCGGTAGGCGATCCGCTGTCGGAAGAGGCGGTGCGGGCGGCCTTGTTATTGCGCATCAATGCTTTGGCCAGGGGTTGCTCGGGCGTGAGACCGCAGTTACTGGAGCGGTTAAATGCTATGCTCAATCTGGGAGTCATCCCGGTAGTCCCCGAGCAGGGTTCGCTTGGCGCCAGCGGCGACCTTGCCCCGCTTTCGCACCTGGCCCTGGTTGTAACCGGCGAGGGAGAGGCTTATTTTAAGGGGGAACGGATGTCCGGGGCTGCTGCCCTGGCCGCAGCCGGTTTAGAACCGGTTACCCTGGTGGAAAAAGAAGGCCTGGCGCTGATCAACGGCACCCAGGTGATGACGGCGATCGGCACCCTGGCCTACTATGATGCGGTAAACCTGCTTAAAGCTTCGATGATCACGGCAGCGCTGACCCTGGAAGCGCAACTGGCCGTACCCGATGCTTTTGATCCCCTGATCGGACAGGTCCGGGCCTACCAGGGGCACCGCTATGTCTCAGAGATGATCCGCTGCCTGATTGCGGGCAGTAAGTTGATCGGCAGTGACAGGCGTAAAGTGCAGGACGCCTATAGCTTGCGCTGTGTGCCACAGGTACATGGTGCCACCGCCAACGCCCTCGATTATGTCCGCTCTATCCTTGAAATTGAAATTAACTCGGTTAATGATAATCCGCTGCTTTTCCCTGAGGAGGACAAGGTCTTATCAGGTGGTAACTTCCACGGGCAGCCGGTGGCCCAGGCGATGGATTTTATGGCCATAGCTATAGCCGAGTTGGCCAGCATAGCCGAGCGGCGTGTGGAACGCCTGGTTAACCCGTCCTTAAGCGGTCTGCCTCCCTTCCTGGTTAAAGAAGGCGGCCTTAATTCAGGATTAATGATTGCCCAGTATACAGCCGCCTCCCTGGTCAGCGAAAACAAGGTGCTCTGCCACCCGGCCAGTGTTGACTCGATTCCTTCTTCAGCCAACCAGGAGGATCATGTCAGCATGGGAACGACAGCGGCGCGTAAGGCGCGCAAGGTTATCGACAATGTGGCTGCGGTCCTGGGGATTGAGTTGCTTGTGGCGGCCCAGGCCGTTGATTTCCAGGGTGCGGAAAACCTCGGGCGTGGTACGGCGGCGGCCCATCAGCTACTGCGACAGGAAGTTGATTTTATCGAAAGAGACGTGATTTTATATCCCCTTGTCAATAGAGCGATCGATCTGGTTAAAAGCGGTCGCCTGGTTGAAGCCGTAGATTTAGAAGTTAAATTTAGCTAGTATTCGGAATCTCTGTTAATTTTGCCTCCAGGTGGTAGAATAGAGTTATCATAAAAGTAAGGCGGTATATAATTATGGAAGCGATCGGTAAAACGGCAATCCTTTATGCTTTAGCTGATCCGGGCAGTGAGGAAGAGATCAGGGCTAAAGCACAAAAAAAAGGATACACCCTGATCAAGGGTAAGGTCGGTTCGATGAATACCGAAAAGATTTTCGCCGCGGTAGAGACGGCTGCTCAGCGGGAAGGGCTGATCCGCAAGGATTATTACCGCGACACCCATGCTCTTTACCATGCCACCCTCGATGCTTTTGTCGGTATTTGCCGGGGTCAACTGGGTCTGGGCAACATGCTGCGCACTGTCGGTTTGATCTTTACCGTGGTCCGCGGGCCGCGCACCACCGAGCAGGTCGAGGACGGAGAATGGCTGGCCGTGGTGCTCTACGGGATGATCGGAGCACCGATTAAGGGCTATGAACATGAAACAATCGGCTTAGGTTTGAACCACCTTTAACTAAAGGCTATGGCCGATCAGCTATTATTTTTTTGGAGGTGTTTCAGATAAAAGGTTACCGTTCCAATTATAGTCAGCAACTCTCACCTAAGCTAAGCTGGTTCAGTGAAAACCAGTTGGAAGAGCTGCACAGTGCCACCATTGATGTGCTTGAAAGAGTTGGCGTCAGGGTCGATCATGACGAATCGCTG
>CAYGHB010000056.1:0-3502 GCA_964349375.1 uncultured Syntrophomonadaceae bacterium
CAGCTGGATGAGCGTAGCGGCAACAAATACGGTGCGCTGAAATAAAAATGCCCTGGTCATAAAAGCAAAAAGAATGCTAAATAGGGCCAGTCCGATAACAGCGGTAAGGAGAGCCCGAAAAACTGCCATAAAATCGCTTCGCTGATAGCCATAAAGGCCGAGGCTATTAAAAAGAAGGACGGTAAAAACCGAAATAGAGGGCAATAGCAGTAAAAGTGGGCCGACCTGGTAACCCTGCAGCTCGCTGCCGGTCAGTATAAAGCTTAAATAGAGGCCTAAATTGACCAGGGAGATATCAACAAGGCCAATCAGCCATTTTGGCAACGATACTGACTTTTGGATCTGGCTCCTCTGATCTGCTGACATCTACCCGCACTCCATTGCGATTATTAAAATATTTCTGCTGCTTATGTTTTTCGTTTTCGCCAGGCCATTATCCTGCCTTATTATACTATTCTTGCGCTCTGATTTCTTTACCAGTAACGCTATTTTAGAATTATTGCTGATCATTTACTCCGGGTTGGTAATCACGGTAACCCGGCTTGAAAGGGCGGTAACGATCAAGACCGTAGAAAATCTGGAAAAGGTTTCCCAGATAGACGAGATAGAAATACCAGCGTTTTTTGCAGGCGATCCAGAGAGCGATCAGCAGGTTTACCAGCAGGGGCAGCGGTGGCCAAAGATAGTAAAGCGCCGGCGCTGTAACCAAACCGGCGAAAATCAGGAAGGGGTATGGGTAAGAACGGATAAAGCCGAAGAGATTGCCTTCCCGCAAACGTGCTGCAACAACCTGCCCTGCACCATAGAGCTTTTTCCCCTGCCAGGCAGGCAAAAAATTAAGCAACAGTTTCTCTTTTAAGCTTAAAAACGGAGTATGATGTTCGACCATCGGCAGGTCAACAGCCCTGACCTTTTTGCCGTTTGCTTTAATGCGGCTTAAAAGTTCAATTTCCTCCAGCTGACTGAGAGCCGGATTCCAGTTGCCAACCTCGAGCACTGCACTACGCCGGTAGAGGACCGCCCCACCGTGATAACCGACCGCCTTACCCCAGGCATCGTCTGGTCCTGCCTCCTGCCGGCTAAAAACCACATTTTCGCGCCGACTTACTGCGTTTCCTTCATCATCTGCATAACAATTTGTAGTATGCCCGACGAAGCCGGCTGTAGCTGCCGGGATTTCAGCCTCTTTCTGACGCAGCTTTTCAATAAAAGTTTTAAACTGTTCGCTCAACACCATATCTCCGTCTAAATAGAGCACCCACCTGCCCTTTGCCTCCATGGTTCCCACGCTGCGTCCTGTCGCCGGGGAGTATACGGACAGATCGTCCAGCACAATAACCCTGGCACCCCTATTAAAAGCCAACTCTGGGCTGCCATCAGTCGAGCCTGAGTCAATGTATAGCCACTCGAGATCGCTGCTTGCAGGCAACAAGTCGAAGAGTTGTGGGAGCTTTTTTGCCTCGTTTCTGCCAATTACAACCACTGAAAGCCATATATTGCTGCTCTCTTTTTCAGCTTGTTCTCTCCTGAGGGTAATCTTCCTGGTGATCATCTTAACTTCTTCGTAGCGCTTAATCCAGCTGTTTTCTGCTGCAAAGCGGGTCTTTTGCTCCCGGTCTTTTGTGCCTTCCAGCATAGCTTGTTCAAGGGCTTCCAGAAAAGAATTCCGATCTGAGTAGAAATGAAGCGGCCCTTTCATGTGTAGGAGTTCACGCAGCGGCGGTGCGACTACCGGCAAGCCGCAAGCCAGGTACTCGTAGTATTTAATCGGATTTACTGCTTCGGTCAGGTCATTTAAGTAAAATGGAATTATGCCGATGTCGCTGTGCTGTAGGTAGGATATTGCATCATTTTGTTTTTTTGGTCCCAGCCAGCTAAAGTTTTGTTGCAGCTGCAGCTGCTTGATTTTGGGAATAAGCGCTTCTTCGGTAATCGGACCAATCAGTAGAAAATGAACCCCCGCGCTGCTCTTGACTGCCTGCTCGATAATTTCAAAATCAAAACGGGTATCGATCGTTCCGAGATAGACAGCTACAGGAATTCCTGAGTTAGGAAAATCAGACGGCCGGGGCAGTCTTGGCTGAAAAAAACTGTCACTTACCCCATTGGGCAGGTAATAAACATCATGCCGGCGAACCTGGCACACCAGTTCGTATAGGGATTGCGACGTAGCTATCACAAAATCAACCCGCCTGATTAACTCTTTTTGCAGCTCTACGATAGATGGCGGTATGCGTCTGAACTGGTCAAGGCGGTCGGCAACCCGGTAACAACTGAGACGGTGTGGGATCAGATCAAGCAGGCTGTAGGCCACCGGCCCGGCGCACCAGAGCAGATCCACCTCGTCAAAGCCACACTTATGGAGGCTCTTTTTAAGCGGCGGCAAGCAAAATCGGTATTGATTGCGGCCAACTGTTAGCGCTCGCAGTAGCGGCAGGTTATAGTAAAAAGCCAAGCTGAAAGGCACCTGCCACTTGATACCCTGAAGAACGCGCCCCCCTTCTTTCCAAACTCTGAAGCGGTGACGGTTAAGGACATCAGGTTTAAAGATATGCAGAGGGCTAACCGCCGGCCCCAGCCAGCAACAATCATGTTCGTCCTGTTGAAAGAGACGGATATAGTGGTGCGAGCCAAGCGGGTCCGGCCGGTCAAGGTTGTGCGATTCAGCAAAAAGGATCTTCATATCCCGAATAGCTCTCCTATTCTATTGCCGATCGGGCCACAACAAATTTAGCTCGATCCTCAGTCCTTCAAAATTCTGGTGCTCTAGCAGGTCATCATCAATGCCATAAGCAATCAGGCTATACAACCCCTCTATTAACTGGTAACACTCTAGCGTTTTATCTTCCGGATCGACGATCCAGTAATGTAGCACTTTCGCCTTTTGGTAGAGCTGCAATTTCTGTAACCGGTCCTTACTGCGATTAAAGGGTGAAAGCACCTCAACCACCAACTGAGGCGCTCCGTTAATGTGAGATTCTTTAATCAGCGCTTTTTGCTCTCCCGACAGATAGAATAGATCCGGTTGCACCACTGTGTGTTGATCGAGTTTAACATCTAAAGGAGCTATAAACAGTTCACCATCTGCATCTTTAGCTCTAAAATACTTTCTCAACATCTCTGACAAAATCAATACAGTTCGTTGGTGATTAACGTTGGGTGAAGGATCCTTGACTAATTCTCCATCAAGCACCTCTAAACGGTAACCCGATTCCCAGGGAATCCTGCTGTAGCTTTCGAAGTCAACTCGTTCTTTCTCTAGATTGCTGCTTGCCAGCGCCGACAGTACAAGATCCAGCTTATAGCGGTATTGTTTGTTTCCGATTTCAACAAAAGGAATTTTCTTATCCCGCGTATAGCGCCAGATCGTATCAACAGAAAGATTTAGTTCTTCAGCTAGCCGGTGGGCAGTTATCAGTTCTTTGCTCTTCAGCACAATACCACCCCCTTCTCTTACAACAATTAGAGCATTTAAACTAACTATTGTCAACTATTATAAACT
>CAYGHB010000056.1:3602-7195 GCA_964349375.1 uncultured Syntrophomonadaceae bacterium
CTTCTCTTACAACAATTAGAGCATTTAAACTAACTATTGTCAACTATTATAAACTCTATCTCCTGATTATATTGCTCTATACTTTTGTATGGTTGACTCGCGCAGCAAGGATCGTTTTCTAGCCTTAATCTCGATTATGGATCAGCCGCGCAACTAACTTCGGTAATTCCTGCAGAGTAACTTTTTCACAGCGCAGGACAAGGATGGCCAAGGCTGCAGCAGCGATTAGAGTGATTGTTATTTTAAGCAGCAAGTTGATCACCATACCGGGGCCAAATAAGGATATTAGATAAATGATAAATACGGCCAGCAAAGGAACCGCAAGCAATCCGGCGACTGTCTTCTGAGGATAAACAATCGGCCATAGTCTTTTAGAAATTAAAGCGTAGCTGAGAGCAAAGAACAGGTAGGAGATACCGGTAGCCGCCCCGGCACCGGCAATGCCGAAAGCGGGTATTAAAAGGGCGTTTAAACCGATATTGATTAATGCGATCAGCCAACAGGCCAGCATAATATAAGTGGTTTTGTTTTTGGCCATGATCGCAACCACTGAAACATGAGCGCTGGTAAAAAAAATAAAACCGGCAGCAAGAAAGGGTATTACCTTAAAAGCGTCATAGTACGCCGGCGGTACGAGAATAAAGATTACTTCCTGGGCCAGGGCTACAAAACCGGTAATGATAATCCCCATGGCTGCGAGGAAGAAGACCATGGTACGGGCAAATACTGAAGAGGCCAGCACTTCATCTTCTTCAAATAATTTTATGCCGTGCGGCAGCCATGACTGGCCGATGGCATTCTGCAGCAGCATGATTACCGCCGCGAGCGAGCCGGCTATCGAATACAAGCCAACTGCTTCGAGTGTTGCCAGGCGGGCCAGCATCAGCCGATCGGCATTGCTGAAAAGCCAGAAGGCGATATTCATCGGCACCAACGGCAGGCCGAATAAGAGCAGCTGCTTCAGAAACTTGAATGAAAATGAGCGACTTAAAAGGTCGCGAATAGACATAAGCCGGATCGGGATCATAACCAGCGAAGCAGTTGCCGCCCCGAGCAGCGCCCCGGCCACGCCTAAGTTAAATAGAACAACAAATATCACTGACAGAGAGATTGTCAACGCAGCCGTAATAAAATTTAAAAGCGCATAGGCTTTGGCCTGAAAGCGATTGCGCAGCGCCTGGGCCAAAATCAGGTTCATCATCATTAAGGGGCTTGAAATAAGCCCTATTACCCAGGCCGCCTGGTATCCCTCTGCACCCAGCATCCAATCTGCGATGATTCGATTGAATGGTAAAAATACCGCGACAACCACCACGCCCCAGATCGCCAGAAATGTTACCCAGGTTGCCGTCAGGGTTTTCTTCTCTTCATCGCTCTTGCAGAGAAAGAAATAGCGGGTGTAGGCATTGTCGCCGCCCAGGAGCAAAATGCCGGTTAAGAAAGCAACAAACACATTGATATAGCTCCAGGCTCCATACTGGGATGGATCGAAAAGTCGGGTGAAAATCGGGGCAGAAATTAGGGAAAGCCCTTTTACCAGAAAATTTCCGGTGCTGTAAACAGCCACGTCAGAAAAGAGTTTCTTTATCGAAAAAACGGCTGCCTGCTTGGCTGTATTATTCTTAGGCAGGCTGTCATCGTTCATCCTATCTTCTGACCGAGCTTAACCATTTTAGAGATATCATCAACCTGTGCTTCGATCAGCTCCAGGTATTGATCTTCAGAAAGTTCAGCAGGCAGCGCTTTTGCCCTGTAAACATGGTCAACGGTATTTTCGGCTGGGGCCCTATCCTCCCTGGGAGTCTCCAGAAATGATGCTGCACTGAGGTAATAGAGGCAGCTGGCGCCAGATTTTTGATAAAGAGCAGCAAATTTAAGTAAATTCGGATGATCAATGATCACGAGATTCGGCTCAAAATCTCTTTCCAGCAGGTAAAGCCTGGTGTGAAGCAGTAAACGGGAGCGGTTAAAACCGTCAAGGAACGACAGCGGAAGATAATTGATGCCAGGGTTATAAATGGTCAGGGTCTCTTTTATTCTAACAATGCGCGGTAGCAGCGCTGCATTAATTTTTCCAAAAGGGCTGATCCAGATCAGATTATTGCCCCCGGAAAGTAGTTCGCCGATCACCTGCAATTCACCCGGATAATCCCACTCCGTGTTACTAACAATTAAGATTTGCCGGTCACTGATCATCTTTTTTCCTCCCTAAAAGCCTGAACGGCTCTCGACGCACTAGCTTCATAGCGGCAAGGCCGATAAAATAGACCAAAGCCGGTAAAAGCAGATAAATAACAGCATAGGGTATCTTCTTCATGTGGTTGAAGGCTGCGTTGGTATCTCCTGTAGCAAACCTGGCCAACATAAAACCGACCGAGTCGGTGGCCAGATTATATTTGATCTTTTCTACTTCAAACCATTTAAGCTTTATCTGATTATAGCTTTCTATATTAGTGTAGCGGATCAGATAGGCCTCAGCAAAAGTATCGCCACTGACTGTGCTAAGCGCCTGCCCCGAAGCGCTGTGAAAACCAATTTCGGTAAGCGGTTTGTGAACATAGGCTAGATCAAAACTGTTCAGGATCCGGTAAAAAAGATCGGCATCGGCATGCAGCAGGTCCGTTCGAAAACCGCCCGTACTGTGGTAAGCATTCGGCGCGATCAACACCGAAGTCGGGGAAAAAATGGTGGCGCGGGCTTCCGGCTCAAGCAACATCTTTTTCAGGATTTGAGGACCGCTAACAATCTGAGTTCCTTCCCCTACCGCCCCTATGATCAGGTCTGTGCCTTTATAGTAATAAGATCCTACGAGTCCAACATTCTCATACTTTTCTCCGGCACTAATCATCTCCGCCAGACAGCCGGGCAGCAGGCGATCGTCATCGCCAATAAATTTATACCAGCTGCTTTCCGGCGAAGCCGCATCAAAGGCCCGACGGAAATTGTCTAACCGGGGCGCTGTAACTTGATTGCGGATCACCCGCACCCGATTGTCGCTTAAATATTCATTGATAATTTCCGCGGTGCCATCGTTTGAGGCATTATCAGCAATCACAAATTCAAAATTCTCATATTCCTGGGCCAGGACACTTTCAATGGCAGTCCGCACATGAGCTGCTCCGTTGTAAACCGGTAAAAGAACACTGACCAGCGAAGCCAAATTATACCACCTTTTCTTTTATCCTCATCTGGATAGCTCATTTTACACTGACTATCACAACTTTGAAAGATAATAACATACTCGATGTTATGGTGACTATTCGAACGCCCTAGAGCAATATTTTCCCAATGTTAAAATAGATTTGAAGTTATTTCTTCAGTTACCACTTTCAATCGTCAGTTGTGAGAAGTTTTATAAATATAAATTGCGCCTTTAAGCCTTTCTCGTAAGTATTTCATGGGAGGTTTTTGATTGCTGCTGATATCTCCCCAGAACATGATTGTTCCGTAGAATGCAGCGGGAAAAGCCAGCCAGCCGTAACGGCGGGCATCAAAAGCGCCTTTAAAAATATTGTTTGTGATAGCATATTTTTCGAGAGATTTAATTGTGCTTGTCGCTTTATGCTCAACAATATATTCGGGTAAAAACCTAA
>CAYGHB010000056.1:7295-8717 GCA_964349375.1 uncultured Syntrophomonadaceae bacterium
GATTTAATTGTGCTTGTCGCTTTATGCTCAACAATATATTCGGGTAAAAACCTAACCTTCAAACCCTTCTTAATGCAATCAAAAATAAATACTGCTTCTTCTCCGAAGATATTCAGCTCGCTGCCCATTCCAAAGCGTTCATCAAATCTAATGTTATTTTCGCTGATTATTTTAAGATTTAAGGTAATTTCCAGGGTCGAAAGGTAATGATGGTTTTTTTCATTAAGCAGGTATGATTCGGTGCAATAATCTTTGTACTCAGGCTCTCCCGCGGGAGTGGCGATTTTAAAACAGGCTGCGCCCAGGTCTGGATCGGCTCTGTACGCAGCTATTACAGCATCTATATATTCATTGCGGTAGATAACATCGTCGTCAGCCAAAATCCCGATGTCACCGTCTGCCAAAGTTAGAGCATTATTGCGGTTGCGAGACAGACCCCTGCCTTTGATCTGACTAATCGCGATATCGTTACGCTTGAGGGCATCTGGAATAGGCCTGTAAATGTTCTCAGTAACCTGGTGCGATATTATGTATTTGAGGTCGGGGCGCGGTTCGAGAAGAATTTTTTCTACCTGCCTGATACCGGCATCAATCGTTGAAACAAGGATGTTAACGAGCATCCCGAAAAAACCTTTCATACCAGCCGGCAGTCTCCTGAAGCGCCTCATCTATATTAAAAAGAGGTTCCCAGCCCAACATTCTGCGAGCCTTGGCGGCGCTTAAAAACTGGTGTTTGATTTCGCCGGTAGCCTCGCCGCAGATCACCGGCTCGAGACCTGAGTCCATAATTGCGGAGATTTTCTTAACCATATCAAGGACTGTAAGTTGAATTTCGTTGGAAAAATTGAAGGCTTCACCGGCCAGGCCAGGACTGTCGCCCAACTTTTCAGCCAACAACATGTAGGCAGCGGCCCCATCTTCAATATAAAAATAGTCGCGGATATATTCGCCATCGGAGCGGATTAACGGTTGTTGACCTCTGATAATCGAGCGGATCGTACCCGGCACGATCCGGTTCCAGTTCAAATCTCCACCGCCAAAGAAATTGCCGCAGCGGGTTATTACTACCGGCAGATCATAGGTCACAAAATAGCTTCTGGCCAGCATGTCGCTGCAGGCCTTGCTGACATCGTAAGGAAATGAGCCTTCAAGAGGCAGCTCTTCACTGTATGGCAAATTTTCCTGCTGCCCGTAGGCTTTATCAGATGAGGCAACAATAATCTGCTTCACCTGTGGACTGCGCCTGCAGGCTTCTAGCAGCGTCCAGGTCCCCCTGATGTTGCTGTCGAAAGTAGAAATGGGATTACGGTTGGCAATCGGCACAATCGTCTGGGCGGCGAGATGAAAAACGGTATCGATCTCGTATTCGCCAAGCACGCGCTCCAGCAGAGCCTGATCGGTTACATCCCCCTCGACCAGATT
>CAYGHB010000057.1:0-1909 GCA_964349375.1 uncultured Syntrophomonadaceae bacterium
CGGCTTCTCACCGGCTATACTCACAGCGCCGAACTGGCGCACCACCTCTTTATTATCTCTTTTATTTCACTGGGCCTGACCGTAACCTTAAGGAAAGACAAGACCAACGAAGTTGCTTCTGATCGAAATCCGGTCAAAGGCTCGCTTTGGATGGCTTTTGTTAGCGGGGTAGTGATGGCCATGCAGGCCGTTATCGGCACCCTCTTTGTTTTTCTATTCAATGCGTTCGGCTCAGATCTGCATCCCACTTTCGGCTTTCTTTCACCGCTGGGCTTTACCCAGGGCCCCGGACAGGCTTTATCGGTCGGTAAAGTATGGGAAGGGCTCGGCTTTGCTAATGCTGCGACGCTGGGGCTATCTTTTGCCGTTTTCGGCTTCGCCTTTTCGTTTTTCGTCGGCGTGCCCCTGGTCAACTGGGGAATCCGCAAAGGTTATTCCGCCCTGGCTCCTAAAAGTTTGTCGAAGGAAATTTTAGTGGGCATTGTTGATCAGCAATCCCCTAAAGAAAGCGCCGGTTCACTGACCACTCATTCCGGAAACACCGACACTTTAGCTTTTCACGCGGCTCTTGTCGGACTGGTTTATGTCTTAACCTATCTGCTGATCAAGGGTATTGGGGCATTAATTTCGGAGGGAGTAGCCCAGAGCCTCTGGGCCTTTTTCTTCTTCTTTGGCGTTGTTATAGCGCTGCTGGTTAAATACATTATCGTCAGGCTTGGCCTCGGTTACCTGCTTGATCCGGGGGTACAGCGCAGGATAACGGGCTGGTCGATTGACTTCCTGATTATCGCCACGATCATGGCCATCCAGCTGGTTATTGTGTGGGAGTACATTATTCCGATTGTGGTAATCTCGCTGGTTAGCGGCATTGCCACCACCCTGGTGGTCTTTTATATCGGCAGGAGGGTCTGGTCATACGGCCTTGAACGCACAGTGGGCATTTACGGCATTACCACCGGAAACGTCTCCACCGGTCTGCTGCTTTTGAGAATCGCCGACCCTGAGTTCGAAACCCCGGTAGCTCTGGAGCTCGGCATGCAGGCTCTCTTTGCTTCACCCTTTGTCCTAGGCTACATGATTTTGATGCATGCCCCGTTTTGGTGGAACTGGAGCATCGGTTTGCTGGTGTTGATCTATGCCGGTGCGATGCTATTATCGCTGGTGCTGCTTAAGATTTTTAAAATGTTCGGGCCCAGTAAGTTTTAACCTTTAGCCTTTTAGTGGCAGTAATTAATTGCTGCTGCGACTAAATAAACGAATCAACCTCAATGGGGCCGGAAGCCGGAAACAGTCCTGTTTCCGGCCCTCTTGTTTGTTATTCCTGTTGTTGAAACTGGTACATGATCCCGGCGATATGGGCACTGTCGCGGGGTCGATGCGGAGCAGATTCAAAGAAAAGCTCTTTGGGCGGTACTCCCGGGTTACCCTGATCAATTGCGGTGCCGATCAGCTCAAAGCCCTGGGCAACCCCGAGTTCGTAGTGAGGCTGAATACCCCAAACCGGCCTGTTTTTAAGACGGAAGGCCAGGTGTCTGCTGTCGGAGCCAGCCAGCAGGGTTACCGTTTCAGTGGGCGGCAGGGCAGCTACCTCATCGTAATGGAAGAAAAATCCACTGAGCTGCTCCCCCTGGCTCCCCAGCAACCGGTCATCCTCTAACAGCTCCAGATCAAGCCAGCCGATCTGGGGTTTTTCTCTTTTACGAACCGCTTCAAGGCCAAAAAGGGCCCGGGCTATCAGCTGGTGCCCAAAACAGCTGCCCAGGATCACCTTGCCTTTTTCAACAGCAGCCTTAATCATCTCCATTTCGGCCAGGATCCAGTCCTCATCATTGAGGGTTGAGGCAAAGGAGCCGGAAAGCAGGATATGGGTGTAGCGCTCGAGATCAGCAGGCGAATTTGCCGTTGGCGC
>CAYGHB010000057.1:2009-8591 GCA_964349375.1 uncultured Syntrophomonadaceae bacterium
AAAGCAGGATATGGGTGTAGCGCTCGAGATCAGCAGGCGAATTTGCCGTTGGCGCATGGTAAATATCGAACGGCAGGGTAAACAGCGGTTTGAAGTGATCAAACGGCCGGTAAAGGCTGTGATCGATGGTATTGTCAACAAAGAGAATCCTATTCAAGCAACCCACTCCTTTATTTCATTTCTTTCTATCTAGTTTAGCATGCTTCAACCGAGGGGCCAATAGCCCGGGAAAAACCCATTGCAATGACCACTGACAAGAAACTGCCTTAGCCTTTCATAGGAATTAATAAACGATAAGAGCTGCTTATTTGCCCAGCAGATTGAAAACCGCTTTATTATTCGGGTTATTTCCACTTTGAAGAGCTTTCAGCTGCAGGTGCAGGCAGATCATTGTAACCAATACTATAGCCAGAATTGCCGGCCTCTGACTGAATCCTTTCAGGGGAGTATCCAGGGTAAAATGGATGATGCAATAGAGCGCACTGCTGTGAAGCACTAAGTGCAGGCTGGTTTTTGCAAATCCACTAAACAGCCTGCCCATCCGAAAAAGCATCATGGCACTGATCATCCACATCCCAATGCCGACCAGGGCGCCACCGCTGCTGTGAATAGGATCAAACCTGTCACATGGAAAGAGCATAAGTATAAAACCGGCAAACACCGCCCAGAAGGCGATGCGGACCGAAAATTTTTGCCAGACGGGATTCTGGGCAACAGCTACGATAATTTGATACCACCTGTAAGCGCTAAAAATCAGCGCCGCCGAAAAAAGCCACAAGGATCGATAAACCGCAAGGCCGCTGCCCGGTCCGGCTTTGCCAAGCCAACTGAACGGATCCCTGAGCAGCGAAAACGGTTCTGGAAAGACAGCCAGAACAATCACGACCATTGCCAGGATAAAGAGCAATAACCCTCTGTACAGGTTTGCAATTTTTTGCAGGTTGTTCATCTCAACTCCTGCTTACCGCTTTTAAATAATTATTGTCTTTTTTAGCAGCGGTAATTGGTGGGATAAATTACCGGGTCAAAAGTTTGTCAACCAGGTTTTGAATCGAATAATGGCCTCCTGTCAGGGGAGCCATGCTGCTTTCCCTAAGAAATATATTGTTCCTGATCTCTTCGGCAGATAACCCTGTGGACGCAAGGGTTTCAGCTTGTACGCTTATTTCTTCCAGGTGAGCCAGAAATCTTAAAATCGAAGACTTTCCTTCAGGAAATATTTTACCGATTGAAGTGAACAATGTCAGCTCCTTACTCTCCATCTGGATAATTTTCTGTAGTGAATCAATAATACCGTATATGTCTTCATCAACCCTGAATACTTTCTGATCTTCTGCGACAAAGATATCTCCAGAAAAAAGCCATCCCTGTTCAGGTTCATACAGGCAAAGGTGGTCGGGGCTGTGCCCCGGAGTTTCAATAACCTGAAAAATATAATGTTCTGTTTTAATCTGATCCCGAATAGGTTTTACATCGGTTGGTTCCGGGTAACCCCAGACCAGCTCCTGGTATTGATGTAGATCCATCTTTTTATTAATCAGTGAAACCGCCAGGGGATGGGCAAAAATATCAAGACTGAATTCCTTCTGCAAGAGAGCATTTCCGCCCACATGGTCCTCATGATGATGGGTGTTTACAACCTGGTAGACTTCTTTATCCTGCAAGTACTCTATCAATTCCGGAGCGGTGTATGAACATCCGGTATCAATCAGGAGGCCATCCACCAGGTAAGCCGCGGTCCAGTAATAGACGGTTCCGTCAATATCCCTGCCCATCATGATTTGAGCTGGAGCTCCCAGCTTTTTAACCTCTAGCATCTTTTAGCGCTCCTAGTGAAAAGAGCTGCCACTTTGTTGTGGAAGCTCTTTTTGTAATGGTGGTGACCCCTAGGGGATTCGAACCCCTGTTGCCAGCTTGAAAGGCTGGTGTCCTAACCGATTAGACGAAGGGGCCATGAAGGTGGTGGGCCCACTAGGACTCGAACCTAGGACCAACCGGTTATGAGCCGGTAGCTCTACCAGCTGAGCTATGGGCCCGTCTCGTCTGTCACAGCCATAAAGCTTGTTGCCTCTAAAGCTATATGAGTTTAACATACCCCCCGGATCGTTGTCAAGATACTGGAAAGGGGTTAAAATAAAATTTAGAATCTCACGTCACAGGAGGCAACACTAATGCACAGCATCGTAGAACATTTCGATTTCAGACTAAGTGCCACCGATATTTTAAAAGGCCAGGGGATTGATCCGGAGCGCGCCTCCTCGAGGCTTTATGAAGCTGCAGAAGCAGTTATTGATGAGGCTGAAGCGCTTCTTCGTCCTGCTGCCATCTACTCCGTGGTTGACGTTGTCGAACTGAATCATCAGACTGTCCGTTTTGCAGGCGGCGAGTTTGAAGGCTCCCTTGTTCAGAGATCTTTGGCCGGCGCTGAACAGTTTTATGTTGCTGTTTGTACAATCGGCGAAACCTTAGAAGGCAGGGTCGATCAACTGATGAACGAAGACCCGGTCAGAGCAATCGCTCTTGACGGGGCCGGAATCACGGCATTACGCAAGGTATCGCTGACCGTGGAAGATCTGATCAGCCGGGAAACCTGTGAGTTGGGTCTTTCTCTCGGTATGCGGGCCCAGCCCGGCCAGGAGGGCTGGCCAATCGAGCAACAGCGGGAAGTTTTTAGAATTTTGCCCGGGGAAGAAATTGGGGTGCGCCTGACAGGAAGCTGCCTGATGATTCCACGCAAATCAGTTTCCTTCGTCATCCCCAGGGGCAGCAACTTAAATGATGCCGCAGTACCCTGCGATTTCTGTTCTAAGCGCGGTCGCTGTGAATGGCGCAAAGAGAAGCAGATCGTTTAATAAATACGCTAACTGGAATGGATAATAATAATGAAAAGCAAGCAGAGAGCAAACAGATCCCTGACAGATTATAACAGCAGCCGAAGAGGGAAAAAGCGAAAATCGTTGCTGTGGCCGCTGCTTATTATGCTTTTCTGTGCGGCGCTGCTTTATGGCGCCTTTTACTTTTTTACGGATCGCGCCAGCGTAGATGATCTTCTTGTGCCTGAAGTAGTAGACGAAGCTAGCGAGGAGATCATAGAACAAATTGAAGATGCAGATGTCAGGGATGAAGGTGATCTGGAAACGGAAGCCGGACAAGCCGAAGAAGAAATTAACAGCAGCGATCTCCCTGAACCGACCGAAGTTACCCTGAAAGTTGTCTCCGACGGTAATTACCCGTTGGCCCTGGTAACCAAGGTAACTACGCTAAAAAGCAGTTACGCACCAACCGACCTGGTGCGCATTCCAGAATACATGTACCCGGCCCGCGAACTATGGCTGAGGGAAGAAGCACTCAGGAAGCTTGAGCAGTTATGGCAGGCTGCCTCAGATGAAGGCGTAACCCTAACAATCATTTCAGCCTACCGCAGCTATGATTACCAGAAAACCCTCTTTCAAAATTACGCCAATAGTTACGGCGAAGAAGCGGCAAACCGTTTTAGCGCCCGGCCCGGACAGTCGGAACACCAACTGGGAACTACTGTTGACTTTGGCGGCACTACAGTCGACCTGAAAGCCGCTTACGCCGATACCGAACAGGGCCGGTGGCTGGCTGAAAATGCCTACAAGTTTGGCTTTGCGATGAGCTACCCGGAGGGCAAAGAAGAGATTACCGGATATATTTTCGAACCGTGGCATCATCGTTATATCGGGCTGGAGGCCGCTGCCGAATGGTATCTATCGGGCTTAAGTTTAAAAGAGTTTTTAGAGCAGAAGCCACAGTATTTCGATTAAGCAAAATCAAGCTACATTAAAAATAACAGGAGGAGATATTAATGGCAGAAACCAGCTATAGTTATCCGAAAGCAACAGTTGGCAAAAGGATTCTTGCTTACCTGATTGATGCAGTGATTATTATTGCCCCGGTAGCGATAATTATTCCGGTCAGTATTATACCTTTCTTCAGTTACGTGCGTTATGACGGGAATATGTCCTCGGCGCCTAACATAGTGATGATTATCCTCATGGTCCTGGCTATTTTCATCGGCATCGGCTGGGCATTATTTTACAGCCTCGTGCGTGACGGCTTCGGCGCCGGGCAGAGTTGGGGTAAAAAGATCTGCGGTCTGATGGTGGTGAATCTCAACACCAATGAACCATGTAACAAGGTTCAATCCCTGGTACGCAATGTATTTGCCCTGCTCATTTCGGGGACGCTCAGCTGGGTGCCGGTTGTCAACGGCCTTTCCTCGCTGGTGGAGCCAATCGTCGCCCTGGTTCATGAAAAAGGCCAACGGGTCGGCGACATGGTGGGCAATACCCAGGTTATTGATCTAGAGCTTTATGACTCTCTCCCAATCACTTAAATTTAAAGGTCTTTAAAAACATAGCGATCCAGTTTATAAGTTGCAGTAAAAAACCTTAAAAGCGAGAGGCAGGCCGTATAGACCTACCTCTCGTGGTGAATTTTATGCTTTAACGAGCCAACACTGCGCCCGGCTTTGAATAAGTTGGCTCCCCAGGCAGGATTCGAACCTGCAACCTACCGGTTAACAGCCGGTCGCTCTGCCGTTGAGCTACTGAGGAGCATCTGGTGCACAAACATTATACTTAAAGGGTATCAGTCCGTCAAGAGCGAGCGTTAAATTTTTCATGACCCTTTCCAGATCTTTCCGGATCAAAAAGCGGCGGGGATTAAATCCCGCCGCTTGCGCTTTTATTAATGCGTCAGGAGGTCACTCCAAACCGTCCCTGAAATGCATTTTATTCGAGGTAGTCGCGGAGGCGTTTGCTGCGCATAGGGTGGCGCAGTTTGCGCAAGGCTTTAGCCTCAATCTGGCGGATTCGCTCACGGGTGACTCCGAAGAACTGTCCTACTTCTTCTAAAGTTCTCGAGCGGCCGTCATCTAAACCAAAACGCAAACGCAGCACTTTTTCTTCCCGCGCCGATAAGGTATCGAGAACATCTTCAAGCTGCTCTTTTAACAGTTCAAAAGCGGCAGCATCAGCCGGAGCCTGGGCCTCCTGATCCTCGATAAAATCTCCTAAATGGCTGTCATCTTCCTCGCCGATCGGGGTTTCAAGAGATACCGGTTCCTGGGCAATTTTAAGGATCTCCCTGACCCGCTCCTCGCTGATGTTCATTTCCTGGGCAATTTCTTCCGGTAGCGGTTCGCGGCCCAGTTCCTGCACCAGCTGGCGAGAAATACGGATCAGCTTGTTGATCGTTTCCACCATGTGTACCGGGATCCTGATCGTCCGGGCCTGGTCGGCAATAGCCCTGGTTATCGCCTGGCGAATCCACCAGGTAGCGTAAGTACTGAACTTGTAACCTTTTCGGTAGTCGAATTTTTCAACCGCTTTGATTAAGCCGAGATTCCCTTCCTGGATTAAATCCAGAAAGAGCATTCCTCTGCCAACATATTTTTTTGCAATACTAACGACCAACCGCAAGTTAGCTTCTGCCAGGCGCCTCCTGGCTTCCTCGCTATTTTCCTCAATCATCTTGGCCAGTTCAACTTCCTCTTCCGATGTCAAAAGCGGTATTTTACCGATCTCTTTTAAATACATACGAACCGGGTCGTTTACGGTCACACCTTCAGCTGCGGCAATAGCCGCAGCATCAGCGACTCCAACCTTTGCTGCAGGCTCGTCACTGCTGCTTTCATCATCGCTGTCCGTCTCATCATCTTCGGCCGGCAAATCATCAATAATGTCAATGTTTTGCTGGGCAAGAAGATCATAAAAATTATCAAGCGCCTCTACGGACAGTTCAAAAGGTTGCAGGGTATCGATAATCACCTTGTAATTGATCGAACCCTTAACTTTAGCCTTTTCAAAAAGATTCTGCTGAGCTTCTTCCAGCGTTATCACTTTTTCTACGTCTTTAGCCACTTAAATCCCCTCCTTCTCCTGAACGGCCGGGGCTGTTGTCGTTACCGGAAATAAGTTGCTGGCTTTCCCGCAATAAATCATCTATCTGATCGAACTGACCGGCAGCGGCCAGCTCCCTGATTTTCCGTTGTAACTCCAGCTGTCGTCTTTCTATCCACGCTCTTTTGAGCTTGCTAAAAGAATCTTCAGCCATACGCTTCGCCGTCCGGGGGTCCAAATCCTGCAAAGCAGGATCGGTTGCCGCCGTCGTTATAATCCTGACCACCTGCGAGTCACTGAAGCGATCGATAAGCTTATCAGCAGTGAAGACCTCTTCAACCGCAGAGAGGTTCCAGATTTCCTTAAAAATATTTTCTACCCGCGGATCGCTATAATAATCCGATTCAATTAGCTTTCGACCTTTTTCGGCAATTTCCTTGCTCTGAATCATTAAAGCTAATAATATTTTTTCTGCCGGACTAATGATGATTTGATCCGCATCTAAATTGTTTTCCTGTATCTCTTCGGGCAGATAACTTTTATCTTTACGCCTTCTTTTCAGTTCGCTGCGCAAAGCGCTTTCGTCAACCCCAATCTCCTCTGCTGCCCTTTTCAGATAATAATCCTGCTCTACCCGATCCACTGCGGTATTAAGCAGTGGCAAAATCTCTTTTGTGTAACTAACCCGACCCTGATCAGTGCTCAAATCGTAACG
>CAYGHB010000058.1:0-8586 GCA_964349375.1 uncultured Syntrophomonadaceae bacterium
CCCAGCAAATCCCGCAGCCGGTGCATTTTACAGCATCAACACTGCGCGCCTTTTGTTTGATCTTTACATCAAACTGCCCCACAAAACCTTTCACCTCTTCAACTTCAGAATAGGTGAGCAGGTTAATATTAGGGTGCTGGGCCGCCTCAACCATTTTAGGCGTCAGAATACAAGCAGAACAGTCTAAGGTGGGGAAGGTTTTCTCCAGCTGGGCCATTCTCCCGCCGATACTCGGCTCCCTCTCCACCACATCAACCACGTAACCCGCCTCGGCGATATCGATCGCCGCCTGGATGCCGGCGATACCTCCGCCGATCACCAGCGCCCGTTTTTCAACTTCCAGCTCCGGAGAGTCAAGCGGGTCGTTTAAGGCCGCCTTGGCTGCAGCGGCGCGCAAAAGGGCTATCGCTTTGGGGGTCCCTTCATTCATATCGCGGTGCACCCAGGAACAGTGCTCCCTGATATTGGCCACTTCCAAAAGATAGGGGTTAAGTCCCGCCTCGGCCGCCGCCTTGCGGAAAGTGCCTTCATGCATCCGCGGTGAACAGGTCCCCACGACTATCCGATCCAAATTGTTTTCTTTAATGGCATTCTTAATTATATCCTGCCCCATCTCGGAGCAGAGATAGCGGTATTCATCAACATGCACCACACCGGGGAAGTTGCGGGAGGCATCAATAGCCTTGGCAATATCCACGGTGCCGGCGATATTAGTCCCGCAGTGGCAGATAAAAACTCCGGTTCTTGGCATATTCCCGAACCTCCCTTACTTGTTATATTTACGGAAACCGCTGACTAAAGCCTGCTGGGGCAGCTTGGCCAGCTGCTCCGGGGTTAAGTCTGCAGGTCCGAATTTATTGCCTTCACGGCGGCGCAGCATCACCAGCCGCACCCCTTCCATCATCCTTGCCAGATCTAAGTCGCGCGGGCAGCGGGCCGCGCAGGTAAAGCAGGAAGCGCAGACCCAGGGGGTTTTACTGTTGGCCAACTCTTCTTCCATCCCCATCTGCAGACAGCGGATCACCTGGTGTGGCAGCAGATCCATCGCTGCTGTTACCGGGCAGGCGGCGCTGCACTTGGCACACTGGAAACAGCCGTTGGGATCCTGGCCGCTTTGCCTCCGCATCTCTTCCACTAAAAGGCTTTTACTGCTGGTTGCCATCTTTAGCACGCCTCCTTTCGCGGGCTGCCGACATCAGCTGATCAAATTGAAGACCCATGGCCTCGGCTAGAAGTTCGCTGAAATAATAAACCTTAACCGGATCCTTGCCTTCCTGGTCAACACAGTTTTCCAGGTTATAGCGGCAGAGCGGACAGGCGGTGATCAGCGCTTCTGCTCCCGCATCGCGGGCGGAATTGATGATCTTGCTGACCGTATCGCGGGCCACATCTTCTTCGGTCACCGAAAGGTAAGCTCCGCAGCATTCAGTCCGGTAGGGACTTTTTATTACCTCGGCTCCGAGGGCCTTGATCAGGTCTTCCATGATTGTCGGGTTTTCAGGGTCATCAAACTGCATCACCTTGGAAGGCCGTAAAAGCAGGCAGCCATAATAGGCGGCAATTTTTCGCCCTTCCAGCGGTTTTTTAATCTTTTCCGCCAGTTTATCGAAGCCAAGGTCGTCGCGCAAAACTTCAAGAAAATGAAGCACGCGACCTTCGCCCTTGTAGTCGACTTCGAGATAATCGGTTACTTTGTGGCGGGCATCTTCGTTGCGCTGCATCAACTCCTGGGCCCGTTTAAGCACATGGTGACAGGCGGCACAGAGCGATACTAAAGGCTCGCCCTCCGCCGCAGCCAGAGTGCGGACCGGCGAAAGTAAAGAGATCAGCTCATCTTCATAGAGAGGGTAAACGGCTCCGCAACACTGCCACTCATCAAGCTCAATTAGCTCAATGCCAAGGGCATGGGCAGCGGCCATTGTGGTATTCTCCATGTTTTTTGCCTGACCTTTAAGAGTGCAGCCGGGAAAATAACGATAGCGCACTTAGAGCGCACCTCCTGTTCTGAGGGTTTTTAGAAACACTAACAAAGTGGTTTCGACATCAAGCGCCGAACCCCTTTTTAAAATTTAAAATAATTGTTATAAATTTTAGAAATGCTGCTCGTTAGGCCAGAAAGGGCTATCGATCAAGGCGGAACGGCATTTCTCGCGTAAATCAGGGTAGCGCCCAGCCAGTTCATCGACCAGCGCCGCCATCTCGTTACGCTTGGTTTTGCCGCTTACCGGGCAGGGATTCTTGAAGAGGGGTAAGTTTTCGCGACGGACAAGCGCTGCCAGGACACTCTCCGGCAGCTGGATCAGGGGACGGATCAGGTAAAGATCGCTGCGGTCAAGATAGGTTACCGGTTTAAAGGTATCAAAATGGCCTGTGTAGATTAAATTCAACATCATCGTCTGGATGGCGTCGTCAAGATGATGCCCCAGGGCCACCCGGCTGCAGCTTAAGTTTTTGGCCGCCTGGTGCAGGGCGCCACGGCGCAGGTTGGCACAGAGGGCACAGGGATTCTTTTCCTTGCGCCGTTCAAACACTACTTTGGCGATGACTGTTTTTTCGACATGCAGCTCCAGGCCAAGTTTATTTGTCAAATCCTGCAGCGGAGCCGGCTCTGAAGGCCAGCCCAGGTCGACGTAAACGGCAACCAGATCAAATTTAATTGGTGAATGCTTCTGAAACAGCTGCATAATGTAAAGCAAGGCGGCGCTGTCCTTGCCACCGGAAATGCCGACAGCAACCCGGTCACCCTCGGCAATCATCTTATAGTTATACATTGTTCTCTTAACCCTGGTTAAAAACCATTTGCCGTCACTGCTGCGCAAATAACATCTACCCCCGTTTGAGTTGATCATTTAAGTGCTAATGATCATAACATATCTTTTAAAGCCGCAAATTATAATTAGAGTAACCCTAAAAGTTTCAGTTTGACTGAAGCTATCACAACGTTTCCGGCCACATTTATTTATCCCCTGCTGGGTAAAAATGTTATAATAGGTAATGTTAATTTGAGATCTATGATCTGGTTAGGGAGGCCGACCATTGAGGCGGTATAGTAAAAAAAAGAAAAAAAGCGGGAAGATATGGATTACCCTGATTATTGTCGCGGTGGTAGCCTTTATACTCGGTTACTGGTATTCCGCCGGCTTTCTTGGCGCTTAACCCGAACATTATATCCTGAGATGCGTGAAGGGGCGGTTTTTAAACCGCCCCTTCCCTGTTAGCTCATTAGCAAAATATTTAAAGGTTTAAAAGAGAAACATACTTTCCGATTAACGGCAGCTCGCCCGCCTGACCGCTGAGAGCATTGACCAATCCCATGATGAAACAGACCAAAAGAAAAACTGAGCCGACTATCCCGATGATCCAGCCTAAAATGGGAATCACCGAGATCGCTCCGATAATAACCCAGGCGATCAGCAAAACCAAACCCTGCTTGGCATGAAACTGGCAGAAAGGACTATCCTTCTTGGCCAGAAGCGGCACCAGGACCAGCAAACCAAGGTAAGAAAGGGCGGCGATCACCTTATTGTCCTTAACATCATGTTCATCAAAAACAACATGTTCAACCATCTTAAAACCCCCTTTTTTTTGGATAATTGCTAAACACGACCAAGCTTACCGTTATAATATGCTTTTTCCAGAAGCTTTTCAAGCATTCCTGGATCATTACCTTGGATTTCACCAACAATATTAAGGTTTTCTACTGTCCGGATTTTTAGGATCTATGTTCCTTTTCCGTGCTAGCTACCTAGCAGTTTTTTCGCCTCGGCAATAATAGCGGCCGCTGTGATGCCCTTCTTCTCCAATACGATCTCGCCCGGGGCGGAGGCGCCGAATTCTTCAATACCGATCAATCTACCCTGAGAGCCGACAATTTTTTCCCAGCCCATCGGCAGGGCCGCTTCAATCAGGATTCTCCGATCAACATTAGTGGGTAGGACCGTTTCGCGGTAGGCTTCTTCCTGGACCAGGAAGAGCTCACGGCTGACCATACTGACCACTCGCACCCTATGGCCATCTTCCTGTAACCTGTGTTGCGCTTCGAAGACCAGCTGCAACTCAGAGCCGGAGGCGATCAGGATCAGGTCGGGTTGGCCTCCCTTTTCCCGGCTTACTACATAACCGCCCCGAAGCGCCTCCCGGCCGGTTCCCGGCAGTTGGGGCAGGTTTTGACGCGAGAGAATCAGGACCGAGGGGCCGCAGCGCCGCTGGACCGCATGCAGCCAGGCGGCTGCCGTTTCCCGGCCGTCGGCAGGGCGCAGCACCTGCAGGTTGGGGATAGATCGCAGGTTGGCAAGTTGCTCGACCGGCTGGTGCGTGGGGCCGTCCTCGCCGACAGCAACGCTGTCATGAGTGTAAACATAGACCACGGGTAGCCCCATCATTGCCGCCAGTCGCACCGCCGGCTTCATGTAATCGAAGAAAACCAGGAAGGTCGAGCCAAAGGGGCGCAGACCGCCGTGCAAAGCCAGGCCGGAGAGGATACCCCCCATAGCATGCTCGCGCACTCCAAAGTGAATATTGCTACCCACCGGGTTTTCTTTTTGAAAATCAGATGAACTTTTTAGCCTGGTCTTAGTTGAGGCATTCAGATCGGCAGAGCCGCCAATCATGTTAGGCAGAAATTCGAAAAAGACCTGCATGATCTCGCCTGAAAGGGCCCGGGTCGCCGCCGGTTTATCGCCAAAATCCCAAAGCCTTGGGTCTTCTTCAAGGGCAGGGGGCATTTCACCGGAGTGCCACTCATGCCATTTTTTTTGAAGATCCGGGTATTTACGACCGTAGGAAGCAAGCAGTTCATCCCACTTTTCTTTTTGGGTTTTCAGCTTTATCCGCTGATCGGCCAGATGCGTGGTTACTTCTTCCGGCACGTAAAACTCCGGTTCAGCAGGCCAACCGAGGTTTTCCTTGGTTAAGAGCACCTCTTTGGCGCCGAGGGGAGCGCCGTGGGCATCGGAGCTGTCCTGTTTGTTTGGAGAACCGTAGCCGATGCTGGTGCGGACCATAATCAGGCTCGGCTGCTCAATATCCTGCCGTGCTTCGGCGATTGCCTTTTCGATAGCCTCCATATCATTGCCTTCGCTGACCTTAATAACCTGCCAACCGTAGGCTTCGAAGCGTTTGCCCACATCTTCGGTGAAGGCAATTTCCGTTCCCCCGTCGATGGTAATTTTATTGTCATCATATAAACAGATCAGCTTGCCCAGGCCAAGATGGCCGGCCAGAGAGGCAGCCTCGGAGGTGATACCCTCCATCATGCAGCCATCACCAGCATAAACGTAGGTGTAGTGATCGACAATCGCAAAACCGGGCCGGTTAAACTCCGCTGCCATGCGTCGTTCGGCGATGGACATGCCGACCGCGTTGGCAAATCCCTGGCCCAGCGGTCCGGTGGTTGTTTCTACTCCCGGGGTGTGACTGTATTCAGGATGGCCGGGTGTTCTACTGCCCCACTGCCGGAAATCCTGCAGCTCTTCCAGTGGCAACCCATAGCCGTAAAGGTGCAGCAAAGCATAGATCAACATTGAACCGTGCCCCGCTGAAAGCACGAACCGATCGCGGTCCTTCCAGTCCGGGCAATCCGGACAATGTTTGAGCAAGCGGCTCCAGAGAGTATAGGCCATAGCAGCACCGCCCATCGGTAATCCCGGGTGGCCGGAGTTGGCCTTTTCCACGGCGTCAACGGCTAAGAACCGGATCGTATTAACAGCTAGTTGATCGATATTCTTCAAGTTTTTTACACCCCTTCAGCTTAAACTAAAAATCCATTGCAAATAGCATAAAACCCTTTTTTTATTATATCATTATGCTTAAAGGCCCAGCGGCCAGAATAACATAATCAGGGGCACTGCCGCCAGGGCGACCAGTAAAGTGAGGGGCAGGCCCATACGCCAGTAATCGCCGAAATGATAACCGCCGGGACCCATGACCAGGGTATTTGACTGGTGACCGATCGGAGTCATGAAGGCACAGGAGGCACCTACCGCTACGGTCATCAACAGCGGGTCAGCAGAAACCCCCATGCTGCCGGCAATACTTAAGGCCACGGGCGCCATTAAAAGCGCCGCTGCCGCGTTATTGATAATGTTGGGAAATAACATAGTGAGAATGATCAGGACCATAAGCAGCATCCAGGGAGTCATGGTGCCGGAAAGATTGTAAATCGCCTCACCAATCGTAGTTGCCCCACCGGTTGTTTCCAAGGCTTTGCTTAAGGGAAACATTGCTCCTAACAGGACAATAACCGGCCATTCAATGCTTTCATAAAGTTCACGCAGCGATACCAGCCCAATCAACAGCATGGCCAAGGTCAAGCAGCCTTTTTCCGGCATATTTGGAGCCGGCGGGAATAACCGCTTCCGTTAGATAGCTGTCAATCGAAAACAGATCTTCCGCCGCAAGCTTACCGACGCGGCAGGGAATCAGGCGCCAGCCTACAAAAATGATAAAGAAAAGACCGACAACAGTTAACCCAAGCCCCACGGGCGCAAAGTCAAACATTTTGAACGCAGAGCCGGCAGATGTTTCTGCCCTGAACATGGAGATGATAATATTGGGCGGTGTGCCGACCTGGGTCATTAAACCACCCAGCAAGGATCCAAAGGCCAGGGGCATCAGTAATGTTGAAGGAGACTGCTTGTTCTTTTTGGCCATCCTGATTGCCACCGGCATAAAAAGGGCCAGGGCGCCTACATTATTCATAAAAGCTGAGCAAAGCGCTACGCCCCCGACCAGGTAAGCCAGCCTGAGGGTCTGATTGTGGTTAACCGCCGACAATTTGCGTGATGCCAGATCCACGATACCGGAATTCATCAGGGCCCTGCTGATGATCAATACTGCTGCCACTGTAATGACCGCCGGATGACTGAAACCGTAAAATGCTTCCTTCAAAGGGGATAATCCCGGAGATTGTAATAATCAGCATCGCGATCACAGCAACAATATCATAGCGCCACCGGCCCCAGGCAAACATGATCAGCACGAGCAGCAGCGTGACAAAGACAATCAATTGTTCATTCATTGGAGTTCGACACTCCTTCAGCGATTATGCTTTGAGCGCTTCACTTTAACTATATTATCGCGAGAATGGGGCGCAGATCAGGGTTATTTATGATTCATCACTGATCAGACCTTTTCGCTGCATCCGCTTTGGTGTATATTAGTGCGTAGTTGAAAGCGAGGGTTATTAATGAAAAAATACCTGCCTTACCTGGCCGGCTTAGGCGTGGCCATGGCCTGGGGGCTTTCCTTCCTCTTTACCAAGGGCGCCCTGGATTACCTGGAGCCCTTTCACCTCCTGGGCTTAAGATTTGCCGCCGCCCTTGGCGCGATGAGCGCTTTGCGCCTGGCCGGCATTATTAAAATCAAGATGACTGCCGGCGATTATTTACACCTGCTGCCCCTGGCTATCTTCCAACCAATTCTCTATTTTTCTGCCGAAACGATGGGGGTGCTGCTCACATCGGCATCCTATTCGGCTATGATGATCGCCGCGATCCCGATTTTTGTTGCCATCCTGGGCTCTATTTTGCTGCGCGAGCGCCCCAACCGGATGCAGCTCTTTTTTATCATTGCTTCTGTGGCAGGCGTAATTTTCATCATCATGATGGATAATCAGTCAATAACCGGCATCAACCCTCTTGGCACCTTCGCCCTGATCGGAGCTGTGGTATCAGCCGCTTTCTACAATATTTATTCCCGCAAAGCCTCGGTTCACTACAGTCCGCTGCAAACTACCTGGGTAATGATGGTGGTCGGAGCTGCTGCCTTTAACCTAATCGCGCTGCTCCAGCATCTGCTTGCCGGTGAAGTTAACTTATACGTGCAACCGCTAACGGTGCTGTGGCCTTCGATCCTCTATCTCGGTGTAGCTTCTTCGGTAGGCGCTTTCTTCCTCTATAACTACCTGCTGAGCAAAGTTACCGCCTCACAGGCATCGGTTTTCGCCAACCTGATTACCGTGGTGGCGATTGCCGGGGGCGTAATTTTCCGCGGGGAAACTGTCACCTGGTATCACCTGTTCGGCACTGCCGCTATTTTAGCCGGCGTATGGGGCACCAACCGCTACGCCCGGAAGGAAAAAACTCTGCCGGAGCCCGCGGGAAAAAGTAATCAGGATGAAGTATCTAGGGCAGTTGAAAAGTAAGACACCTGAAGTAAATCTAAACTTACAACTTACTGCTCCAACGAAGGCAAGGGCTCACAGGCTGCTTTACTTCTTGCAGATTCAGGGCGGCTATAGGCCCAGCGGTAAAAGAGGTATGTTGTCACCAGTACGCTAACCGCCTCTGAGAAGAGAGGCGTAATCCATATCCCGGTTACACCCCAAAATGTCGGGAATAGCAGCAGTCCGATTACTGTAAAAACAAAACCCCGCGAAAGGGCAACCAAAAGCGACTGCCCGGCTTTTTCCAGGGCGGTGAAAAACGTAGAGCCGATAATACCGATTGGCATCAGCAACAGACTCCAGCTGATGATCGAGGCGGCTTCAAGGGTTACAGCGATGGTCTCCGGGTGCTCCGGAATAAAGAGCCTAACCATCAGCGGCGCCTGCCACCTGATTAAAACGAAAAGAGTTAGAGCAATGGC
>CAYGHB010000059.1:0-8490 GCA_964349375.1 uncultured Syntrophomonadaceae bacterium
GGGGTGAGCTGTTTGCTCACAATTTTTCTTATTTTTTAAGATCAAGCTTACTGATAATCTCAGTGGCCACTGTGTTTACGGTTTTACCAGTCGTGTCAAACTTAAAATCACAAGTCTCATAAAAACGGGCCCGCTCAGCCAACAGCGCTTCAATGGTCTGTTTAGGGTCTTCAGATCCGGACAGCAGCGGTCGTCTACCCTGATTATTAGTCCGCCTGATAATTGCCCTGGTTAAGGCCGTCAGGAGGATCAGCGAACCCATCTTTTGCAGCAACTGACGGTTCTCAGCCCTGATCAGCGCTCCCCCCCCGGTTGCCACAACCAGCGAACCTGGACGGACAGCTAAAAGCCCCCTGATCACTTCCGTCTCCAGATCGCGAAAATAGCTTTCACCCCGGGTTTCAAAGATCTCAGCAATGGCACTACCAGCCTGTTGCTCGATCAGACTATCGGTATCGACAAAACTGCGGCCCAGCCTGGCAGCAAGAATTTTGCCAACTGCTGTCTTGCCTGTACCCATGAAACCACAGAGAATTAAATGGTTCTTTGTAATTTTTCCCGCCATTTAAAATCTAACCTCTTTACTTCCAGTTCTCAGGTGGGGTTTCCGAAACCCTCACCCGGCCGGTCCCCGGGGTAACAATTACATAAAGCAGCTGTCCGGATCTGTTTTGAAGGGTAACCGTTCCCCCCTGATTGGGAGCCCCGCTGCGTGAAAAAAAGAGCGTTTTTACAGAGCCGGAAAGGGGAAAATTATTGGCTTTGATGCTAATACCCTCCGGCAGCGAGATATTAACAAATTTGCTGGTTTTTCCGTCTTTCAGCCTATAAATATCTTTTCCGCTTGAATTCGTCCTGAACTCAACATACTGACTCCAACCTGCGGTGATCGCTTTCTGTTGGGTTTTTCGCAAATCGGTGGCCATAGTGCGGGCAGCGATCTCCAAATTGCGACTTGTTCCAAAATCAGCCATAGCGGGAACTGCAATCAGCAGCAACAGCGATAACAGGCCGACCACGCAGAGCAGTTCAACCAGGGTAAAGGCCTGCTCGCTTTCTTTGCCACTAAGCCGCCTAACCTTCCGTCTCCCACTCAAGCACTTGTTCATTAGTCCTGATCCCGCTGCAGGGTAGATAGGTAGGCGATACTATTCTTATCAAGCATCGCCCCGGTATCGATGATCGTATTGAAAGTGGAACGAACGATCTCGCTGACAGTGGTTTTGCCCGCCAGGATCAGGCGCAGGCCGTCTTTAACCAGGGTCTGCATCCCCTGCTCCACAGCGCCTTGCTGCAGTTCTTCAGTCGTGGCATCCTGCATGATCAGCTCCTGAATCCGGTGATTGATCATCAGGATCTCCTGAATTGACAGGCGACCTTTATAACCGGTCTGGTTACAGCAGCTACATTTTGCACCGCGCCGTAGCATATCCGGCGGGTCATAATCGAAATATCCTTTAAAAAAGACCTTTTCCTGCACGCTTAGCCGGTACTCGGTGGCGCAATCAGGACAGATTTGCCTGACCAACCGCTGGGCGATCACCCCCAACAACGATGAATTTAACAGGTATTTTTCCAACCCCATGTCGGTTAACCTGGTTACCGCGCCGGCGGCATTGTTGGTATGCAGAGTGCTTAAGACCAGGTGACCCGTTAAAGCCGACTGCACAGTGATTGTGGCTGTTTCCGGATCGCGAATCTCGCCTACCATAATAATGTTCGGGTCCTGACGCAGAATAGAGCGCAAAGCGTTGGCAAAAGTGCGGTTAATTTTACGGTTCACCTGGACCTGGTTGATCCCCTTTAGGCGATATTCAACCGGGTCTTCTACAGTGATAATATTTTTCTGCGGGCGGTTTAAATGGTTCAGCGCCGAATAAAGCGTGGTGGTTTTACCACAGCCGGTCGGTCCGGTTACCAACAGCAAGCCGTGCTGGTTCAGCAGCAGCCTTAAAAAGAGGTTGTAGTTAGCTTCCGAAAAACCAAGATCTTCTAAGGGCAGCACAATCCGCTGCTTTTCCAGCAGTCTGATCACAATTTTTTCGCCATTGATCGTTGGCAGGGTAGAAACCCGCAGGTTGATTCCCGCCCGGCCCTCCTGCCAGTCGATGTTACCGTCCTGGGGCATTCTTTTCTCCGCTATATCAAGATTGGCCATAATTTTAACGCGGGAGATAATGTTGGCCTGCAGCTGCCCCACCGGAGAAGCAAGGTCGTGCAGCACCCCGTCAAGGCGCATCCTGATCCGCAGCTCTTTTTCACCCGGTTCAAGGTGGATGTCGCTGGCGCCTTCGGCAATGGCCTGCTCAATCAGCGAGTTGACGATCTGCACCGCCGGCGAGCCGTCGCTGCTTAGATCCGCTTCCGGTCCAAGACCGTCTTGCGGCGTTCGCCGTCCTTCGGCTTTTTCTCTGTCTCCCTTGCTGGGCGCAAGTCCGTAGAAACGGGAAATCATCTGCCTGATCGAGCTGTCGCGGGCCAGCACCGGCACTATTTCCGCTCCGGTGAGCTTGGCGATATAATCGATCGCTTCCAAGTCCAGGGGATCGCTCATCGCCAGGGTAATCCTGCCATTTTCTTTTGCTAGCGGCAGGACCCGGTAGCGGGCAGCAATTTCTGCCGGCAGCCTGGCGATTAGCTGCTGATCGAACGAGAAAAGGCTTAAATTAACCTGCCTGATCCCCAGCTCGCTTTCCAGCACCTTCAGCAGCTGTTCTTCGGTAATCAGCTTTTTTTCAAGGAGCATCCGGGCCACCCGCTTGCCACTGTGGCGGCTTTCAGTTACCAGGTCAATTAAAATTTCCCGGTCAACCAGGCCCTGCTTTAAGAGCGCGCTCTCAAGCTTTCTGCGATTAAAAACGCCCATCGTGCTGCTCCTTCTCCAGGTAGCGCTTCAAAGCCAACTCCATCTGCTCTTCCGGGGCGGCCCGACCGGTAAATTGCTCAAAGGCAAGCAGCGCCTGCCTAAACAGCAGGCCAAGGCCGTTGTGCGTAATGGCTCCGGCTCCGGCTGCTGCTTTCATCACCATAGTTTCCGCCGGGCTGTAGCGCAGATCAAAGAAGAGTTTTCCATCACCCTTAAATTCCTCTTCACTGATAGCATTTTCGACTTCCCCTGCGTCAAGCGGCAGACTGTAGGCAATTAAGTTGCAGGCGGTCAGAGCTTCTTTCAAACCGGCGCCGGTCAGGGGCAGGGTATGGCATATACTAAGTGGAGTTTTCTCCTGAAGCAATGCGGCCAGTTTTTCTGCCTTCTCCAGGCTGCGATTGACCAGGTATAGTTCCTTTAACCCTTTTTGGGCCAGGGTATAAGCTACAGCCCGGGCTGAACCGCCCGCGCCAATCAGTAAAACCGGGTTTTCCAGGCTATAATCCGGGGCCGCTTTGATCAAAGCATGGTAAAATCCCTCACCGTCGGTAGAAGTACCGTAAAGGGACCCTTGCCTGTTGACAATGGTGTTAACGGAGCTGATCGCCTTTGCTTCCTCGGCCACTTGATCGAGATAGGGGATTACTGCTTCCTTAAAGGGGCTGGTTACATTGCAGCCGCCGGCAGACAGGGCTTGCAGCCCCTTAACGGCAGTTCCTAGATCCGCCGCTTCAACCGGGGCAGCCAGGTAAACGGCATTGATGCCAAGCGCCTGAAAACCAGCGTTGTGAATCAGCGGAGACAGTGAATGTTCAACAGGATTACCGAGTAGGAAATAATAAGCAGTTTTCGCGTTGCATCTTTTCATAACCCACCTACTCTCGCCCTGTAAATAATAGGTATTATAGCATTTCTGCGCTGAAGCGAAAAGGGAAGATACAGAGTTTTCTCAAAAAAAGTTTATTTTCCTTTTCGAGGGGCAGGATTTGTTTTTTTACTGTCGAATTACTAAGCCCGGAAGCGATTGCAGCATTATTATTAATAGATAGCACCCGGGAGGATCTGCTGGTTGACAGTTTTTAGTTTATTCTTTTTTTTAATTCTCTTTGCTTTCGGACTCTGCTTCGGCAGCTTTCTAAATGTGATCGTTTACCGCCTGCCGCAGAAACTATCAATCGTTAAGCCCCCTTCAAGCTGTCCGATCTGCAAAACCAGGCTCGGCTTCTTAGATCTGATTCCCCTTTTCGGTTATCTGTTTTTAAAGGGAAAGTGCCGTTACTGTTCAGCGCCGATCAGCTTCCGCTATCCCCTGGTTGAGCTTTTAACCGGCCTGCTTTTTGTTGCAGTCTTCTATCACTTTGGTTTTTCTGCCTCAGGGTTCTTCTACCTGGCCCTGCTCTATCTTCTCTTTGCCGTCACTCTAATTGATCTAGAGCACCGGATTGTGCCGAATGCGCTGGTGGCTGCCGGCTTAATCTGCGGCCTCTCTTTCTACCTGCCGGTGCTCCTCTCTTTGGTCACTGATATTCCTGCCTGGCTCTTAATCGAACGCCGGCCCCTGGACGGCCTGCTTGGATTCGCCGTGGGCGGCGGACTGCTGTTGATCATCATCCTGGTCAGCCGCGGCGGAATGGGTGCCGGCGACATGAAGCTGATGGCGATGATCGGTTTATTTGTGGGCCTGCGCGGCGTGGCCGTGGTTTTGCTGGCCGCTTTTATCTTTGGCGCGCTGGTCGGTATCGCCTTGATGCTGCTGGGCCAGGCCACGCGTAAAAGTGCCCTGCCCTTTGCCCCCTACCTGGCCCTGGCCACGGTGGTGGAAGTATTCTGGGGCGAAACAATCTGGAACTGGTATATCAACCTGATTCTATAAATAGCTCTATTAACGGACCTTATATCAAATTTAGCTGACACTACTGATCGCAGAAGGAGCCGCAGCAATGTTCAGGCTGGTTAGAACTATTACGTCCGGTTATACCTTTATTGAACTGCTAATTGCCCTTGCCCTGCTGGGCATTGTCGTTGCCCCCCTCTTAAACCTTTTTGCCACCGGCTATACCTTTATCGGGGATGCCCGCAAAGAGACCACCGCCCTTAATCTCTGCCGGGCCAGGCTCGAAGAGTTGAGAGCCTTAGGTTACACAGCTGTTTATGATCTTTACCTTGAAAATCCCTCTTCAACTGCCATTGAGCCGGACCCATCAGGCATTGCCGGTTTCACCAGAAAAACAACCCTTACCCAAATTGTACTACCCACAGCTAACAGTATTGCGTGTCCGGTCGAGCTGCTGCAAATTGATGTTACAGTAATCTGGCGGGAGAACAACCGGGACTATGAAGAAGCTCTCTCAACTTACCTGGGCCACCGGTAACGCCCTGTCGGAGGAACAACGTTGAAAAAAGAAACGGGCTTTACCTTAATCGAGCTGTTAATTACCTTAAGTATGATCGGCTTCGTGATCACCGCCATCTACAGCTTTTACTTAGCCGGCCTCTCCGGGTGGCAGCGCGCCATCGACCAGACCGAGTATCAGCAAAGCGCCAGGATTGCCATGGATAAGATCGTGCGTGAACTGACCTTCGCCAAGGAAATTTCTCTTCACAAGCAGGGCCAGGAGCTGCGCTTTCAGAAATACGGCGATAGCCGTACCCTGCGCTTCCGTTTGGTTGGACCACAGCTGGTTTTTGATGTCTATCCAACAACAAGCTCTTCGTACTATCATAACGTAGTGGCCTTAGGGATCACTGAAATGAACTTTGTCATTGATGATGACCGGCTAGTTGTGGTGACCATTGGCGCAGGTACGTTTAACCCCCAAAGCGGCAAAGCTGAAGAAACAAATTACCTGCTGACCAGCTCAGTTTATCCGCGTAACCTGCCTCAAATAAAAGCAGCTTCAGCAGCTGCCGCTGTAGATGCTAACGTTGAACCAGAGGATGAAACAGGTGAGTAAAGGAAAGGTCAACATTTTAGCCGGTAACCGGGGGATGGCCCTGGTGCTGGTTCTGGTCTTTACTGCCCTGCTCCTGCTGCTGGGGGCAGCGCTGCTCACCAATGCCTTAAATGAAAAATTGATCACCACTTACCAAAAGCAGGAGCTGCAGCAACAGTATCTTGCTGAAGCAGGGTTGGAAGCAGGTATTGCCCTCCTGCAGGCTGACTTTTACTATAACCAGCCCCTGACCGGTGCCCTGATGAATGGCAGCTTCCGGGTCACTTTTGAGAACAGCGGAGCTGTCAGCAGGCGCATCAGGTCGGCCGGCACCATTGACGGCTTCACTTATGTGCTGCAAATCGATGTTAGTTTAAATCCAGACGGATCGCTTTCTTACGGTCAGTGGCAACGACTTTAAACAGCAAAGATCAGATTAGAGGTGCTGGAGCAAACAATATGAGCAGGAACAGTAACGGAAACTTTCGAAAAACTGATAAGAAATTTAAGTACAAAAATTCCGCTTCACCGATCGGCGTCGATATCGGCTCAGCCCAGATTAAAATTGTCCAGTTGCAGCAGCGAGCAGGCCATTTATCTTTTATAACCTGCGTTTCAATCCCCACCCCGGAAGGAACTATTTCCGAAGGCCGGATTAAAGATCCGGAAAAGCTAAGCCATAAACTGAGCCAACTGAAAAAAAAGCTGACCCTTAAAGATAACCGGGTCAATCTTTGCCTCGGCCCGGAAGCTCACTTTCTGCGCTTAATTGATCTGCCTCCGCTGTCAAAGAAAGATCTGCAGAAAACCCTGCCCTGGCAGCTTGAAAAACACTTTCCGTTAAAAGCCGTTAACGCTGTCTATGATTGCTGTCCACTGATAGACAAGGGAAAAACCGGTAATAGCAGCATCAGTTATATTTTGGCTGCTGCTGAAACTGAAACGGCCAATATCCTGACTTGGGTAGCAAAAAATGCCGGCTTTAAGCCGCTTTCACTGGAGGTAACCCCCCTTTCGCTGCTGCGCCTGGAAACCCTGAGCCAGAACGGCAACCTAAGCAAAAACGGCTTCAGCAATATAGCGCTGCTTGATATCGGTTACCGCAGCTCCACTCTGCTTATGACCGGAAGTAGCACGCTTAAATATAGCCGTCACTTGCGGCTCGGCGTTTTAGATTTTCTAAAAGAAGTATCTATTGTGAACGATATTAACCTCGCTGAAGCAGAGCGCCTTATTTTTCAATCCGCTACCTTTGCTGCCGGCAGCACCATAATAAGCGCCGAACTGCTATTAGAACAGATCAACTCCAGTATCGGCCACTATCTTGACCAGTCAGGCTCCGGCAGGGCAGAACCTTCCCTGCTCGCAGTCAGCGGTGGCGGCGCGGCTATCCCCGGCTTGATCAGCTATTTGCAAAGTAAACTTTCGATTAAAGTTGAGTTGCGGCAACTACCAGCTTTAAGCGTCAGTAAGCCCGTCAGTAAAGCCGGAGCACTGCAAACCGGCTCTGCTATCTACGCCACCGCTTTCGGTCTTGCCTTAAGGGGGTGGCTCAGATAAATTACGAAATTGATCTGCGCAGCCCTGAATACCGTAACCGCTCCAATATTTTTAAGCCCAAGACCATCCGCATCCTGCTTTATTTGCTGGCCCTTGCTCTGCTGATCGCTTTTTGCTTTACGTTGGATAGCTATCGGCTAAAGCTTCAGGCTGAAACAGAACTACTGCAAAACGAGTTAGCCAAAAAAACCGAGGCTGCAAAGCCACTGCTGGCGCTATCGGCAGAGCTTGAAACCTCCAGGCGCCGATCGGCGATAGCCGAAAACCTCCTATCCGGATACTTAGTCAAAACAGCATACATAAAAGAAATCAGAGCAGCCACCCCGCCCGAAGTGAGTCTGAACTACCTGGCGATCGATGCTGAAGGGAAAGTAGAGCTCAAAGGTAACTGTTCCAGCCTGCAATCGGCGGCTCTTTATGCCGGAAAGCTGCAGGAGCTCATATTTATTGAAAAGGCCGATTTAACAGCAGCAGATTTTGCCGAGGAGACCGGCTGTTTCTTTTCAATCAGCGCTGCTCTTAAACAAACGGCAGGAGGTGTTGAGCATGATTAATAAGAGCAGCCGAGATTTAAGCAAACGGGAAAATTTGCTGATCACCGCATTCTTTGCCGCAGCGCTTGTTATCTGCTTCATTAAGCTTGACGGGCTAGCTACCTTTGAAGCCATTCGTCATCACCACCTTGAACAGTCCCGGATCAGGGCAGAAATAGAGCAGCTTGATGCTGTGCTTGCCAGTGAACAACAACTAACAGCCGATTACTTAGAAACAGAAGCTGACCGAGAGCGTGATCAGCAGCTGCTTCCTACAACCGCGCAGCAGCCGGTTTCAATTGGAGCCCTTGAAAAGTTGATCAACAGCGGTCCCGGCAGACTGCTTACGATGCGGGTCAATGAAAGTATTGATTACGGCGATTACAGCGCTCAGAATATCTCGATCAAAATCAGCGATTTAAATTATTTCCCGACTGATTTAATCACGCAACTGGAAAAGTTTTCACAGCTGCTGATCATAGAGCAGCTTGAATGGCAGGCCGGAGAAACAGAGACAGATACGATCAGTTTCAGTCTGAATCTCTACTATCTAAACTAAACGCTTAATCCAGGAGGGACTTATCCCTGAGTAAAA
>CAYGHB010000060.1:0-8478 GCA_964349375.1 uncultured Syntrophomonadaceae bacterium
TTTGTCACGCGGTAAATCTACACCTGCAATCCTGGCCAATCGAGTAACACCTCCTTATATTTAATACCCTCCCCGGCTTTAACCCTGACGTTGCTTATGCTTCGGATTTTGGCAGATTATTACTACCCTGCCTTTGCGCCGGATGATTTTACACTTTTCACACATTTTTTTTACTGAGGGCCTCACCTTCATAACTGATCAGCCTCCTTACTTGTAACGATAGGTAATGCGCCCCCGAGTTAAATCGTAAGGCGATAGTTCTACCAGAACACGGTCACCCGGTAAAATGCGGATGAAGTTCATCCGGATTTTACCCGAAACGTGGGCTAACACCCTATGACCATTTTTCAGTTCAACCCTGAACATGGCGTTCGGTAGAGGTTCTACAACCGTTCCTTCAACTTCAACAACTTCCTTTTTTTTGCTCATTTCACCTTAAACCTCCTCGTCGGGAGCTACTTCAACCGGAGCCAACTCTTTGATCAGGCGGATTAACCGACTGTCACAAAGTTTATCCGCTCCGTCAGGCTCTCCCAGATCGGCTCTGCGATCGTAGCGCTGAAGGTGAGCCTTATTCTTCTTCTTCGGTTTGGCCAGGGGCCGACTGCGCCCGTCAACCAGGAGAACGGTCCTTTGATCGATCTCCCGCAGAACCAGGTAGTGTTTACCCCTGTCCCGGCCGGCCAGAGAACGGACCAGCTGCCCCGGTTTTAGCTCAGCCACTGCTTCGCCCCCTTTAATCAAGGTTGGAAGAGGTCAGTATTTCGGGTCCGTTTTCACCGAGTGCCACGGTATGCTCAAAATGAGCGGAAAGGCTACCATCGGCAGTCACAACTGTCCACTGATCTTCCAGCACCTGTACTTCCCAGGTGCCGATGTTAACCATCGGCTCAATGGCAAGCACTATTCCGGGCTGCAATGCGGGGCCGCGTCCCGGCAGTCCGAAATTCGGCACCTGCGGCTCTTCGTGCATCTCCTGGCCGATTCCATGGCCGACGTAGTTACGAACCACTGCAAATGAGTTCTGTTCCACGTAAGCCTGAACCGCATGAGAGAGATCGGAAAGCCTGGCACCGGAGTGCATCGCCTCGATTGCCTTCTGCAAAGAGGTTCTGGTTACATCTATCAATTGCCGGGCTTTTTTATCAATTTTGCCAACCGGAAAAGTGGCAGCAGCATCGCCGTAATAGCCTTTTAAAAAAACACCAACGTCAATGCTGATTATATCGCCCTCTTCCAGCCGGCGCAACCCGGGGATGCCGTGCACCACCTGCTCATTAACGGAGGTGCAGATCGATGCCGGGAAATTATGATAACCAAGAAATGCCGGTTCTGCCTTGTACTTACGAATCTCTTTTTCAGCGATCTTATCCAGCATTGCGGTGGTAATGCCGGCTTTAATCACCTTTTCGAGTTCTGCAAGCACCGAGGCCACGATCTGGCCCGCTTCCCGCATCAAATTGATTTCCCGTTTCGATTTTAGCTTAATCATCAGTAATCTCTACTTCATAAATCCGCGGTAGCTACGCATCAGCATGTGGCTCTCGATCTGTTTGAAAGTCTCAAGTACCACACCGACCACAATGATCAGGCCGGTCCCGCCAAAAACAATGCTCATACCGGTTATCCTTTCCAGGATGATCGGGAAAACTGCGATAAAGGCCAGCGAAAAAGCGCCGGCAGTTGTCAGTCGCGACGTAACCCTGGCCAGGTACTCGGCAGTCGGACGTCCCGGACGCAAGCCCGGAATAAATCCACCATACTTCTTGATATTGCTGGCCACCTGGAAGGGATCGAACTGAACAGCTGTGTAAAAGTAGGTAAACAGCACTATCAGGATAATATATAAAACCAGGTTCAGGGAGCTACCCCATCCGAGCATATCAGCGAACCTTTGCGCAACGGGATGCTGAATAAAGCTGACCATTGTCTGCGGAAAACTTAACAGCACCGAAGCGAAAATAACCGGGATAACTCCAGCCTGGTTAACTTTCATTGGAATATGCGTTGCCTGACCACCGTACATCTTGCGGCCGACTACGCGCTTGCTGTACTGCACATTTATCCGGCGCTGTCCCTGGTCAAGACCGATGATCCCGACAATCAGTCCTAAGAGTACCAGGAGGACAATCCCGATGATCAGCATGTTGATCTGACCGATGCGCAGCTGTTCCGCTGCCAGCGCCACCCCAATCGGAAAACCGGCCACGATCCCGGCAAAGATGATCAGCGAGATACCATTGCCGATCCCTTTTTCGGTAATCAGCTCGCCCATCCACATCAGGAAGGCGGTTCCGGCCGTCATGGAGATAATAATCGTAATGTAGGACATAACCGTTTTGTCGAGAACCGCTTCGCCGGCAACCAGGGTCGAGAGACCGAGTGCCTGGATCACCGCAATCACAACTGTTCCATAGCGGGTGATCTGCGAAATCTTCTTGCGGCCCTCCGGTCCTTCCTGGCTCCACTCTTTTAACTTGGGGATCACGATTGTCAGCAGATTCATGATAATCGAGGCATTAATGTACGGCATAATCCCCAGGGCAAAGATTGTGAAGTTTTCCAGGTTTCCACCACCGATAATGTTAACAAAGCCGAATATTGTATCCGACTGGAAAAACTCAGCCAGACGGGACGCATCAACCCCCGGTATAGGGATCGCCGAACCGACCCGGAAAACCACGAACATGGCCAGAGTAAATAAGATCCGCTGCCTTAATTCTTTAATGCGCCACGCAGTGCGTACTGTTTCCAGCAACTTAGATCACCTCTGCCTTCCCGCCGGCTGCTTCGATCTTCTCCAGGGCCTGCTTGCTAAAACGATTAGCCCTGACCTCCAGTTTGCGATCCAGCTCACCGTTACCTAAAACCTTCAGCGGATCGCTTAAATTCCTGATCAGGCCTGCTTCATGGAGCATTTCCAGGGTAATAACAGACCCCTGGTCAAAAGCAGCCAGATCGCTGATATTAACGATATTCCATTTCTGTTTAAAGATATTGGTAAAACCACGCTTCGGCAGGCGCTGGAAATAAGGCATCTGCCCGCCTTCAAACCCGCGGCGAATGCCTGAACCGGACCGTGATTTTTGACCTTTCTGACCACGGCCGGCTGTTTTGCCCAGTCCCGAAGCCATACCTCTTCCTTTACGTTTAGCCGCTTTCCTGGCTCCCTCAGGAGGCCTTAATTCGTGTAAACGCATCGGCTACACCTCCCATAATGCCACTCTTCAAGTTACTTGCTTTCCTCAACCGTTACCAGGTAATTTATAGTTTTAGCCATCCCCCTGATCGGATCGGTAGCATCGTGAATCACTGTCTGACCGATCTTCCTTAAACCCAGCGCCCTTACCGTGCGGCGATGGCTTGGTTTACAGGCCAGTGGACTGCGAACCAGGGTGATTGATAATTTCTTAGCCATAGCTCCAATTCTCCTTAGCCGAGCAGTTTCTCAACTTCTATGCCGCGCAATGCGCTAACTTCTTCTACCCGTTTTAGCGATTTCAAACCTTCCATTGTAGCTCCGACGATATTGATTGCGTTTGATGAGCCGAGAGATTTGGTGAGGATATCCCTAACTCCGGCTAACTCCAATACGGCACGCACCGGACCACCGGCGATCACACCTGTACCTTCGGAAGCAGGCTTCAGCATTACCCGTCCTGCGCCAAAGCGTCCGATTGTCGGATGGGTAATGGTAGTCCCTGTCATGGGGACGCGGATCAGGTTTTTCTTCGCTTCTTCGATCCCTTTGCGGATCGCTTCCGGTACTTCGCCCGCTTTACCCATGCCGGAGCCAACGACGCCATTCTGATCGCCGACGACAACGAGGGCGCTGAAGCTGAAACGGCGTCCACCTTTAACAACCTTGGCTACGCGGTTAACCTGCACAACTTTTTCATTTAACTCCTGCGATGGTTCAATCTTTGACACCCTTGCCATTCCCCCTTTCTAAAAGATTAACCCGTTCTCGCGGGCTCCTTCTGCCAGTTCTTTGACCCGGCCGTGATAAAGGTAGCCACCACGGTCAAATACAACCTCTTTTATCCCCTTATCCACTGCCCGTTGGGCCAGGATAGCCCCTACTTTTTTTGCGGCTTCCTTATTACCCCCGTTAGGGTTTTCAGCACGCATTGTCGGCTCGAGGCTGGAGGCGGCAGTCAGGGTGTTTCCGGACTGATCATCAATCAACTGGGCATAAATATACCTGCTGCTGCGAAACACGTTAAGACGCGGGCGTTCAGCAGTGCCGCTGATCTTATTGCGCACCCGTTGCTGACGCTTTTTTCGGCTGATAAAACGTAAATTTGCCTTCTGCAATTGTATACACCTCCAGGCGACTTATTTGCCGGCTTTACCGACCTTCTGGCGAACTTTTTCGCCTTCATAACGGATACCCTTGCCCTTGTAGGGTTCCGGTGGGAAAGTTCTGCGAATTACTGCAGCAAGATTTCCCACTTTCTGCTTGTCAATGCCCTTAACCACAATCTTAGTCGGGCTGGGCACTTCGATCTCCATATCGGTTCCGGGTTCAAACTCCACCGGATGCGAATAACCCACGTTGAGAACCAGCTTAGTGCCCTGCAGGGCGGCCTTGTAACCGACTCCGACCAGCTCAAGGTTGCGGCTGTACCCTTCGGTAACGCCGACGACCATGTTGTCGATCAGGGTGCGGGTCAAACCGTGCAGCGACCGGTGCTGGGGGCTGTCGGTAGGCCTTTTAACCATAATCTGGCTGTCTTCCCGTTCGATAATCATTTCTCGCGGTAACTCCCGCGAAAGCTGCCCCTTGGGGCCTTTAACCGTAATATTATAACCGTCAATCTGCACATCGACTTTGTCGGGCAGGATGACCGGTTTTCTTCCGGTTCGAGACATCGGTAAACCTCCTCGCTATGCTACCAGATATAGCATATAACTTCGCCGCCGCTACCCGTTTCACGGGCCTGGCGATCACTCATCAGTCCCTGCGAGGTAGAAATAACAGCTATTCCCAAACCTCCAAGAACCTTGGGCAGTTCATCTTTCCTTACGTAAACCCTTAAACCGGGTTTGCTGATCCGCTTCAGGCCGCTAATAATTCTTTCCTGATTCGGCCCGTATTTTAAGTGCAGGCGTAAAACACCCTGCTTGCTATCCTTGATCAGCTCGTAATCCTTAATGAACCCCTCCTGCTTCATGATCGCCGCGATTGAACGCTTGACGTTCGAAGCAGGGATTTCAACTGATTTATGCCTAACAATGTTGGCATTACGCACTCTTGTCAGCATATCGGCAATCGGATCTGTCATCATTGGCAATCACAACCTCCTCTCGTTCTTTCATCATCCTACCAGCTGGCTTTTTTGATTCCAGGTATTTTTCCCTCGTTGGCCAGATGACGAAAGCAAAGGCGGCACAGGCCGAATTTGCGTAAATAAGCCCTCGGTCGGCCGCAGATATGGCAGCGATTATAGTGGCGGACTGAGAATTTTGGCTCTCTCTTGGCCTTGGCGATTAAAGATTTCTTGGCCATCCTTTCCCTCCTTAAACTTGCGCGATTGCTTCTGCTTAAGCCGTTTTAAATGGCAACCCCATCAGGGTCAGAAGTTCGCGGGCTTCTTCATCAGTCTCGGCTGTGGTCACGATCGTGATATCCATACCGAGAACTTTTTCCACTTGACTGTATTCAATTTCGGGAAAAATCAACTGTTCCTTGATACCGATGGTAAAATTACCACGGCCGTCAAACGAGTGGGGCGAAATGCCCCGAAAATCCCTGACCCTGGGCAAAGCAATGTTGAAAAATTTGTCCAGGAAGTCATACATCCTAATACCCCGCAGGGTCAGCTTGCAGCCAATCGACATCCCTTCGCGGAGTTTAAAACTAGCCACCGAACGGCGGGCCTTGGTTATAACCGGCTTTTGCCCGGCAATAATCGAAAGGTCGTTTACCGCTGCATCCAGTATTTTCGGGTTGTCTTTCCCCTCGCCCAGCCCCATATTGATCACAACTTTCTCGATGCGCGGAGCCTGCAAAATACTCTTGTAGGCAAACCGCTTGACAAGGGCGGGTCTTACTTCTTCAAGATATTTCTGTTTCATTCGTGACATCTTCTTTGCTTTAACCCTCCTTACTTATCCAGCGATTCGCCGCACTTCCGACAGATGCGAACCCGGCGTTCATCAGGAAGAACTTTCTTGGCTATCCGTGACGGTTTGCTGCAAGCCGGGCAGACTACCATCACCTTTGATGCCGGAAAAGCAGCTTCCATCTCCCTGATACCACCCTGTGGGACCTTGCGGGTTGGCTTGGCGTGCTTTTTCATCATATTAATCCCTTCCACCTTAACCCGTCCTAAACTGGGAAAAGTGGCGATCACCTTGCCTTTTTTACCTTTATCTTTCCCGGAGAGCACTAAAACCTTGTCCCCCCGGCGTACAGACATTTTTTTCACTTCCACCGGTTCTTTGCCACCTCCAAAATGAACCTCTAAATCACTTCCGGAGCAAGAGAGACGATCTTCATAAACTCTTTCTCCCTCAGCTCACGGGCTACAGGCCCGAAGATACGGGTCCCGCGCGGATTATTCTGTTCATTGATAATCACAGCCGCGTTATCGTCGAAGTGGATGTGCGAGCCATCCCTGCGGTTAAGCCGGCTCTTGGTGCGCACGATAACTGCTCTGACCACTTCTCCTTTTTTAACAACTCCACCCGGGGTAGCTTCTTTAACCGAAGCAACAATTAAATCACCGATGCGGCCTGATTTGCGCTTCGATCCGCCCAAGACCCTGATACAGAGGATCTTCTTGGCTCCCGAGTTATCAGCTACATTTAAGATTGTCTCGCTTTGAATCATATTTGCCTCTCCTTTCATTCCCCATCCGGCAGGCTATCCGGAAAGAGAATCTACAGCTGCGACCGCTGAACAATCTCCACCAGGCGCCACCGTTTATCCTTGCTTAGCGGCCTGGTTTCCATGATTTTGACCATATCTCCTACTCGGGATTCATTGTTTTCATCATGAAACTTGTACTTCTTTGACCGGCGGATGATCTTGCCATAGAGTGGATGCTTGGTTGTTCTTTCGATCAGAACCACCCTGGTCTTATCCATCTTGTCGCTGACCACCCGACCGCTCCTTACTTTACCTTTTACAGTTTCCAAACCGTTGGGCCTCCCTTCATCATCAGGTTCAGCTAAGGGCCCGTTCCCTGAGCACAGTTTTTACCCGGGCAATACCGCGGCGGACCTCTTTAATACGCATTACGTTTTCTAACTGACCGGTGGCTTCCTGGAAGCGCAGGTTGAAAAGTTCCTCTTTCAGAGCTTTAGCCTTTTCTTCCAATTCCTGTTCATTAAGTTCACGAACCTCTGTTATTTTCATTCGGATACACCACCCGCTTCAGTTCTTTTCACAAACTTGGTCTTAATCGGCAGTTTGTTGGCTGCCAGACGCATCGCCTCTTTGGCGGTCTCTTCATTTACTCCGGCCAGTTCAAACATGATCCGGCCCGGCTTGACAACGGCTACCCAGTATTCCGGGGAGCCTTTACCTTTACCCATTCTGGTTTCGGCAGGCTTTTCGGTAACCGGTTTATCGGGAAAGATCCGAATCCACACTTTACCGCCCCTTTTGATAAACCTGGTCATGGCAATCCGGGCTGCCTCGATCTGCTGGCTGCTGATCCACGAAGGCTCTAAGGCCATCATACCGAATTCGCCAAACTGCACTACTGTGCCGCCTTTCGCTTTGCCTTTCATTCGGCCGCGATGCTGGCGGCGAAACTTAACCCGCTTAGGCATTAACATCTGCTTCTACCTCCTCCGCAGGTTTTTCTTTTACCGGCTTGGAGGGTAATATTTCACCCTTGTAAATCCAAACCTTCACACCGATTCTGCCGTACGTGGTTTTCGCTTCCGCAAAACCGTAGTCGATATCGGCGCGCAAAGTCTGCAGCGGTACGGTTCCTTCATTATAAGTTTCGTTCCTGGCCATCTCAGAACCGCCCAGTCTTCCGCTGCAGGCAATTTTTATCCCCTTTGCTCCATTGCGCATGGTGCGGAAAACAGCCTGTTTCATTGCTCTCCTGAAGGCAATCCGCCTTTCAAGCTGCAAGGCAATGCTTTCGGCAACCAGAAACGCGTCGAGTTCGGGTTTTTTAATTTCAATAATATTTAAGTGCACTTTTTTCCCGGTCATTCCTTCGAGCGTTTTACGCAGGTTTTCAACACCGGTACCACCGCGGCCGATCACCATTCCTGGCTTGGCCGTGTGGATGTTTATGCGCAAGTTATTGGCAGCGCGCTCGATCTCGACCCGCGATACAGAAGCGATCGCCAGGTTCTTCTGAATATAGTCCCTGATTTTCAGATCTTCGTGCAGCAGTTCTTTGTAGTTTTTACTGGCAAACCAACGAGCATCCCAGTCGCGGATTATACCGATCCGAAATCCGATGGGGCTGACTTTTTGTCCCACAACTAGACCCCCTTTCTCTC
>CAYGHB010000061.1:0-8392 GCA_964349375.1 uncultured Syntrophomonadaceae bacterium
GAACTATGCGATTACACTTATGAGCCGGAAAAAGGAGATCCCGAACACGGGGTAGCGCCGGGTACTGCTTTTGAGGATCTACCTGAGGATTGGGTTTGCCCGATCTGCGGCGCAGACCAGGACGATTTTCAGGCTGTTCCGGAAACTGCCTGATCGTTTTTAAAGTCAATCTTTTTAGGGGCCGGGTTTAGTTACCCGGCCCCTCTGTATTACATTTCAACCACAGTAAAATTGCCAATCACCCAGAACCCAACCCAGTTAATATTAAAGCTCTTATCGACCAGGTCTTTACGAATGAAGAAAGGAACTCCTTCTATGTCGTCTTTAACAAAATCGTCTTCGTTCAACGGAACACCTGCATGCACGGCAGGAGTAACAAACATCCCGCCTCACCCGCCTCTTGATGCCAGGTACAAAGTGTAAGTGCGGCCATCTTTTTTCATCTTCTGCAGGGCAGAAGGGCTGATCCTGATCTTCGCCATTTGCCGGACCCCTTTCTTTGCGAACTATAGTTAATTTAAAAAACAATCTCGTAATCGTTACTATTATAACACATTCACACTTATTGCTTGCCCCGTTGTGCTTTAGCGCCGCTGCTCAGCTCCTGGGGTTCGGCAAAACAATTAAGCTGTATTGGCTGCAAGATTGATCTTCTATAGAACCTGGGGCGGGGATTTAGACTTGATCGATAAGCTTTTCTGCTTTTATTATTCCGGTAAATGCTGAGCGGGCATCCTGCAACGCCTTTTCACGCCACTTTTTTTCTGCTGGAAAGAATAACTCGCAAAAGTCATTCCGGGCTTTTTTTGCCACCTTCGTGGAAGCGGCGCCATTTCGGCTGACCCGGTTTTCCTCAATCATGGCCTTTAAGCTTTTTATTACAGCGCTAAAAGAACTGCCAAAGGTCCCAAATTCGAAGCTCGTTGCATAAAAATATTTCCCTGGAAATATATCTTTCAATAACCGGTAGAGATAATCGATCATATCACCATGCATCTGGTAAAACTCATCCGGATCGGCCTTGGCCACCAGGGGATAGTTAAAGGAGGTCTGCAGATCAGCAGAAGTTCTTTTTTCATGGATTGAGTTTACAATGGTCATCTGGTAGCGCGGGCCATATCCTGTGTGCATGTCGATCATCAGAAACCTTTCGCAGGAAGAAGCCGCTTCCTGAAAGAGGCTACTCAGAACTGCAGTGGACCGCTCAAAGCCGGTCCCACCGTAATAGAGCCCCTGCGGGTAGCGATATTGCCCGTAGAGCACCGCCTCCCTGAAATTGGCAGGACCCATGCAGAGAATCAGGTTTAGCAGCCTTAAGTAAAAGAGAGGGTTCGCGGCGGTTTTTAAAGGTTTCTGGGGATTCAAAAAGCTGTGAGCCCGATCGTAAGCCCGGTTCAGATCCTGATTTCCGCTCTGCTGTTCATAAATAAAGTTGCGGTTCAGGTCAACGTTGTTTTCATTAACCCGCCGGCGATGTTTCATGCCCCAGGGGTTAATAGCGTGGACCAGGTATAACCCAGTATCGCCGGGGCTTAGCTGATGAAGATATTCTTTGACGAAAAGTTTGACCACCGCCGCCCCGACATAACCTTCAATGCCGTGCAGCCCCGTTGAAAGAAAAATAATGCGCTTTTTACCCTGCAGGGGTAGCGCTCTGATCAGGTCGATGGTCAGATCTTCGTCACCCGTTTCAACCGGGTAATGGCTAAGTTCTGCAGCAGGCCAGTGTCTCTTAATCTCCCCCAGCAGGTCCCGAAAATTTGCCCTGTTTTCCTCGTAAGTTTCCGCGTAGTATCCCGGATTGCTGTCCATCTGCTGATCACTTCTTTTCGGTTTATAATAACTCAGCCAGAGGAACCATCCTCTCAAGGTGATTATATACCAGGGGGCTGACGTCAACAATAGAAGATCTAATGAAGAGGGACTGCGAACGCTGCTTGCCGGCAGGCTGCCTGGCAGGATTGCCACTGTCGATGTAGAAGCTAAAGCTGAAATGAACTAACCTTTAGCATCAGCAGGCGCCAGGTTAGATGGAGGAAAAAGATAATGCGTTTAATAATTGCGCCCGATAAGTTTAAAGGCAGTATGAGCGCCCGCGAAGCAGCGGTAATGATTGCTGAAGGTGTAAAAACAGTCTACCCGGGTGCTGATATCATTATGCTGCCCCTTTCCGACGGTGGCGAAGGTCTGGTCGATACCCTGGTCAGTGGTAAAAATGGCATCTTTCAGGAGTCGATTGTCACCGGCCCCCTGGGCAAAAAGGTAAAGGCCCGCTGGGGCTTAGTTGATCAGGGCAAAACCGCGGTGATCGAAATGGCTGAGGCTTCAGGTTTGGCTCTCGTGCCTGAAGAGCTTCGCAACCCTTCCCTGACAACCACTTACGGTACCGGGGAGCTGATCAAGGCAGCCCTGGACAAAGAATGCTCCAGGCTGATTATCGGCATCGGCGGCAGCGCCACCAATGACGGCGGAGCCGGGATGGCCAGAGCTTTGGGTGCCATCTTTAAAGATAATGAAGGTTGCGAATTAAAAGAAGGCGGCGCTGAACTTCTGAACCTTGAGCAGATTGATATCAGCCAAATCGATGGGCGTATAAAGAATGTAAAATTTGTCGTAGCCTCTGATGTAGACAACCCGCTAACCGGGCCGCAGGGAGCCTCCTTCATTTACGGACCCCAGAAGGGGGCAACCCTACAGATGGCCGAGTTGCTCGACCAGGCGCTTAGCCGTTTCGCAGCAGTAGTAAAAAAAGACCTCGGGTGCGACTTGACAAAAGTTAAAGGCGCCGGAGCGGCCGGCGGGCTCGGGGCCGGACTAATAGCATTTTTAGGCGCGGAGCTGCAACCGGGCTTGGACCTGGTTCTCGACCAGCTTAAGTTTAACTCACTTATGCATGGCTGTAGCCTGGTTATTACCGGCGAAGGCAAACTTGATCAGCAATCGCTGCACGGCAAGGTTCCGGTCGGAGTAGCCAGACGGGCCAGAAAATTTAAGGTACCGATTCTGGCCCTGACCGGCACTTTGCTCGCAGATCCGCCTGAACTGCACAAAGCGGGAATCACCGCCGCTTTTGCCATCGCCGACGGCCCGCTCACCGTTGAGGAATCAATCAAAAGGGGGCCGGAACTGCTGAAACGCAAGACCGAGGAGTTAATGCACCTGTGGAAAGCAGCTTCAAATAATATTTATTAGCTGGACAAGCCTGCTGAAATTCAGCAGGCTTGTCGGTTTATCAAAATTTTAAGGCAGCGCTCAGGCTGAAGCTTACTCGCTGATCATAAGTGTTCGTTTACCTTCAATCAGAACATCAAACATCACTATCTCTTCTCCATCGGAGAATACATAATAAATATCATAGTAAGAACCTTCCGGAATCTCTCTTCCTTCGGGTTTTAATTCGCCTACTTCGGTTCCCTCATCATCTTCATCATTTTTGTTTAACATCTCTTCCTTACTGCCGTTACCGGTTTTTACAGGGATGTCGGGCACCGGATCGATAAAGAGAAAACGACGGCCGAATTCGGCCGGGATCACGTCAAGGCCACCAATCAAATCCTCGCCCCACTCATCATTGACCGAAGGGGAAATAAAGAAAGCGGCAATATCCTTGTCGGAATTATTTTCAACCAGCACCGGGATTTTATCCGCACCACCGACTTCGATCATAGTATCTTCGGTAATGTTGGAAACACTCTTAACCACATACAGCTCATAGGTAAACAACACCAGGCTGTATTCGCCCTGTGGTAAAACAAACTGGATCGTATCGCCGGGAGCGATAACCTGATCGCCAAGTAGATCCTCGCCCCATTCATCAAGATCTGGCCCGAAAAAAGCAGCCCAGGAGATGATGATCTCCTCGGTGTTGTTAAATACCTCAACCGTCAAATTATTTTCATCATCGGCAGCCGAATTGCCACCGCAACCGACCAGGGATAGCGCCAGAATCATACAGATTGCTAACAGAACCATTCTTTTTAACATGCTCAGCCTCCATCACGTCTACCTGCAGCCAATCGGCTTCAAGTTTATAAAGTAAAGAATCCTGCCGGAAATAAGAGGTATTTCTTAATGCACTCATTTTATCCTTGTTATTTTATCACATTCACTTTTTTAATCAAGAACAGCGTCCTTGATTTTTTCTATTTAGTTGATCACCCATCGCCGGATGGCAACTATAAATATTTGCAGTATAATGGTAAGCAGTTAGTAAAGGTTTGAAGATGGGGAGAATTTTAGCTTGAAACAGCAAAGTGAACGGTTGGGCGTAGACCCAATTGGCAAACTACTGGCCGACCTGACCATCCCGGCAACTGTCGGCATGCTGGCCATGGCTCTGCACAGCGTGATCGACGCCATCTACATCGGCAGGGGTGTTGGGGCTTTAGGTGTTGCCGCGGTAGCAATAACTTTTCCGCTCAGCATGCTGGTGATGGCGATCAGCGGGGCGATCGGCATTGGCGGCGCTTCGTTCATTTCGCGAGAGCTGGGCGCTGGTCGAATAGCTATAGCCAACAGGGCTTTCGGCAATGTTCTGGTGATGATCCTCATTGTCGGTATTTCCGGGATCTTTCTCGGTCTTACCTATCTGACCCCTTTGTTAAAGCTCTTTGCCGCCAGTGAAACGATTATGCCGCTCAGCCGCGAATATCTGGGTATTATTCTTTACGGCACCATCTTTTTTTCTTTCAGTTTTGCCGTAAATAATATCGCCAGGGCTGAGGGCAATGCCAAGGTTGCCATGGCAACTATGATAATCTCCTCGTTATTAAATATAATCTTCACCCCAATCTTCATGTTTGCCATGAACTTAGGAATGAGCGGTGCGGCTTACGGCACAATAGTCGCCCAGGGGCTCACCTCCTTATACCTTTTGTATTATTTTCTGGCAGGCAGAAGCACTCTATCTCTTAAACTGAAATATATCAGGCTGAATCTGGATATGACTAAAGAGATTCTTACCGTCGGCGCTTCTTCTTTTATTCGCCAGGGCGCTGCCAGCATTATGCTGGTTATAGCCAATCACATGCTGGTTTTTCATGGCGGCGATATGGCCATTGCTGTTCTGGGCATTATTCACCGGGTGATGATGTTCACGCTGATGCCGATAATGGGCATTGTCCAGGGTGTAATGCCGATTGTCGGTTTTAACTTCGGGGCGCAAAAAAAGATGCGGGTCCGGGAATCGATCGTTTTGAGCATGAAAGTGGCCACCTTGATTGCTACCGCAGGCTTTTTAACGGTAATGCTATTCCCCGCCCTGTTGTTTAAAATATTTACCGACGATCCGGTATTAATCGATATGGGCAGAACAGCTTTACGTATCATGTTCGCCATGGCTTTTACCGTAGGTATGCAACTGGTAGCAGGCGGCGTCTTTCAAGCCCTGGGTAAAGCAAGAGAAGCTTTCATTTTATCAATGGCCAGGCAGATCCTGTTCCTGATTCCCCTGCTCTTTTTGCTGCCGCCGCTTTTGGGCTTAAATGGGGTATGGCTGGCTTTTCCACTGGCTGATCTTTTCTCCTTTGCCCTGACTGTTTGGCTGATTTACCGTTATAAAGATTACTTTTTCCTGGACAGAGAGAAAATTTTGGCTGTCTCGAAGTAAAATACCGGCATAAAATAAAAAACGGAGGTATCGATAATGGGAGTTATAACCTGGTTAGTAGTAGGGATCTTAGCCGGCTGGCTGGCCGGAGTAGTAATGAAAGGCAAGGGCTTTGGTCTATTCGGCAACATTGTGATCGGGGTAATCGGAGCCCTGGTTGGGGGTTGGCTGGCAGGAACACTCTTTAATATCCAAAACGCCATCAGCGGCTTTAACCTCAGCACTATCCTGATTGCTTTTCTTGGAGCCGTTGTAGTGCTGTACATTGCCAGGCTGATTAAGTAGCAGGTTAACGAGACAGAAACAGCAGGGGCAAAAAGAAAAGCAGCACAGCCACCATGATCAACACTGCGGCGCCTAAGCTTACCAAGCCAAGGATAAAACCAAGCCGTGCGTTCTTCTTTGCTGCCTCGCAGCTCTCGCCGACCCTGTTTGTTACAATAAAGCCGGTTACAGCTGCAGCCAGGGAGAGAGGTATAGCCACAGACCGCAGTAAAGATACAATGCCGATCTGCTGAAAAATAAATCCTAACCCAAAAGCAGCGGGAACTGCAATCAGGCCGGCGATACCCAGCCATTTTGACCAACCGGCCAGCTTAAGGTCTTTCTCTGAAGCACTGTCGATTTCTTTTTGGTTAGTCATTTTGTTCCTCTTTCCTTCTATTTAAGGATTTTACCACATCTACCACAGCGGAGTTTATTATTGTGAGCTACAAGCCAAGTGAAAACCTAGTCGGAACTAAAACCTTAGTCAGGATCAGAGACCTGAACCATGACGGAGAAGGAGTCGGGAGACTTGAAAACCTGGTTACTTTTGTGCCTGGCGCCCTGCCGGGTGAAGAAGTCAAAATAGAAATTGTTGAACAGCGTAAAAATTACCTTCGAGCAATACTTATAGAGATAGCCATTAAGTCCCCTGACCGGGTAACCCCTCCCTGTTCTTACTTCAATACCTGCGGCGGCTGTCAGTTGCAGCATCTGGCCTACCAGGCACAACTGGCCTGGAAAAGATCACAGGTAGAAGCGGCGCTTTTCCGAATCGGCAAACTCGAGCTTCCGGTGTTGCCAACCATCGGCATGGCAAATCCCTACCGTTATCGCAATAAAAGCCGCTTCCACCTGACCGTCGACAAAGATAAGCTGCTGGCCGGTTTTTTCGTAACAAAGAGCCATGATTTGATCAACATCAACGATTGCCTGATTCAGCATCCCTTAAATATTGAAGCACTCACAGCGCTCCGGCAGGCCACCGAGATCTGTCGGGGTCAGGGGAAAACCACCTTCGATAATCCGGCCTTCTTTTACGATGCCGAGCTGCGCACATCCTTCTTCGCCGGGCAGGTTGTCATTACCCTGGGCGGTCGGCAGGATAGCCCGGACTCAGCATTTCTCGAGCTAATCAACAGGGAGTTAATAAATACCCTCGGCCATCGACTGGCCGGGCTGGTCATAAAAAACCCCGGCAAGAATGGAAATGCTTACCTGGAGGTCAGCGGCAGCAAATGGATAGAAGAAAAAATCGGCTCTTACCGCTACCGAATTTCGCCACAGTCTTTCTTCCAGGTTAATCCCGTCCAGGCCGGAGAACTGTTCAAGCTTACCGCTGCATATGCCGGCAAACCGCAAACCGCCATTGACCTCTATTGCGGCACTGGCAACTTCTCAATGCACCTCAGCCAGGTTGCGCAGCAGGTGATCGGTATCGACAGCGAAGAGTCAGCCATTGCCGATGCACGCTTCAACGCCTCGCTAAACGGGATTAAAAATACCCGCTTTGTCGTCGGGCGGGTGGAACAAATTGCTGATCTACTAAAAGAGGGCACTGATCCGAAAACAATCATTCTCGACCCGCCGCGCAAGGGCTGCAGCCCGGAGCTGCTTCAGTCTCTCGCCGACGCCAAACCGGACCGGATCGTTTATGTATCCTGCAACCCGGCCACCCTGGCCCGCGATTTAAAGCTGCTGCACAGCAAAGGTTATCTGCCCCTTAAAATTCAACCGGTCGATATGTTTCCACAGACCAGCCACGTTGAGACAGTAGTATTGATAACAAGGGTGGAGAAGTAAGTGTAGTAAGAAGCCTGTAAATAAGGGTTTCCGGGGTTTGAACGTGAAAATCGGATAAGTGAAAATCGGATAAGCAAAAATCGTGAAAATATCGGTTCGTGGGAACAAGACCAAAGGAATGATTTTGAACGTGACAGAGCGATTTAGATGTCGGTACTTTGCGAGTAGTCGATTTAGATGTCAGCGGTTCGCGAGTGGTCAATTTAGATGTTTTTCGGATTTTTTGAGGTTGAGTGAACAGCTTGGATGTTGGGTATATATTTTAATTTATGATTTATCTTTACAAAGATAGTTGGAAGAGGTAAGAAAACATGATAGCATTTCAAATGTTCTTGGATAGTATGCGTGAGCCGGATAAAAGAGAGCGAATGGAAAACATCCTGAATTATGTTAAAGAGAAGTTTCCTCAATTGAAAGAAGAAATCAAATGGAATCAACCTATGTTTAGTGACCATGGAACTTTTATTATTGGTTTTAGCGTTGCTAAAGGGCATATAGCTGTGGCACCTGAAGCAGTGGTCATTAGTCTGTTTGAAAAAGAAATTGAGGAAGCCGGATATTCTCATACACAAGAGCTGTTTAGAATAAAATGGACGGACAAAGTGGATTTTGATTTGTTACATAAAATTATTGTCTACAACATTGAGAATAAAAAAGGTATGACTAGTAGACTGTCAACTCTTAAACTGTGGATAAAGTCTTTTAAGCTTTATCCTT
>CAYGHB010000062.1:0-8258 GCA_964349375.1 uncultured Syntrophomonadaceae bacterium
TGGAGCAGGCAGAACTGGCCGGGCACGGGGTTGAAAATGAAACAGCGCTACTGGCAATCCATGGGATGTTACACCTGTTGGGTTTTGATCATCTTGAGGATAATGAAACAGAAATAATGCAAAAAAAAGAGCAAGAATACCTCCAACTAATTTTCCCTGCTGAAGAGGGAGCGTGACCGGTGAACAGAGTCTGGCTTAGCTTAAAGAATGCTTTTTATGGACTTAAATACTGTTTTATGACCCAGCGTAACATGGTTATCCATGCCCTGATCGGGATCATCGTGATGACTTTTGGATTCTGGCTTAAGGTATCGAAGTATGATCTGCTTTTTCTAATGGCTGCCGTCCTAATGGTATTGGTGGCTGAAGCTTTCAACACGGCGCTCGAGAAAACCATTGATCTCTATACCAGGGAGCGTAACCATCTGGCACGCATTGCCAAAGATGTTGCCGCCGGGGCAGTTTTGCTGACGTCGGTTTTTGCAGTTATCGTTGGTCTGATTATCTTCGGCCCCCCGCTCTGGCACCTGGTTACCTCTTACCTGTTATTGGCTAACTTTTAACTATTCTAAAATGATAGCGGGGTGTTTGGATGAAAGATCAGACTCTGCTAAAAGTGGCCCGTGCGGCCAGGACGAGGGCTTATGCGCCCTATTCAGGCTTTCTGGTGGGAGCGGCGCTCTTAACTGAAGACAACCGGATCATTGCCGGCGGAAATATTGAAAACGCCTCTTACGGCCTTACAGTCTGTGCGGAGCGGGTGGCAATCTGGAATGCTGTGCATGCCGGCCACCGTAATTTTTTAAAAATTGCAGTAGCAACCGACAGTGCTCCTCCGGCCAGCCCCTGCGGGGCCTGTCGCCAGGTGCTCTGGGAGTTGGCCGGCAATATTGAAGTAATCATGGGAAATCTTTCCGGGGAGCAAATCAAGATGCCTTTGCTCGATCTACTGGTTAACCCCTTTGGTGAAGGTGATTGGGAAGCCAACCCGGTGAATGATCAGCTGCTGGCCGGCGAAGAGATCTGGCGTCTACCCATTACCGCCAACCCGATCGGCTATGTTGTCAGCGACTACCCCGAGCCACAGAAAATACCCGATAATTACCGGGATCTACTCTCAAAAGTTATTGTTGACCCGGAGTTTGAAGAAGGCCTCTACCGGCTCGAAGAGGAAAAAGAGATCATCGTTATATCCTATCTGCACCGCGCCAAAGGTTATACTCTAAAAGAGGAACGCAGCGGTCGGGGCCATGAAGTGTACGGGGTTTTTGCCTGCCGCGCCCCTCTCAGACCCAATGCTCTGGCCCTTTCAACGGTTGAGCTGGTGGCGATTGACAAAAACGTGCTGACCCTAAGAGGGCTGGACCTGATCAACGGTACACCGGTTATCGACCTGAAAACAGTAATACCACGAAAACGAGTTTAAGGAATCAAAGGAGACAATATGCACAGTTCCGGTTTTGTAGCTTTAATCGGCAGGCCGAATGTCGGAAAATCTACTCTAATAAACGCTCTGCTTGGTGAAAAAGTGGCGATTATATCCGATCGGCCGCAAACCACCAGGAATCAGATTCGCGCTGTTGTGACCCGGGAAGAGGCGCAGATTATCTTTATCGATACCCCGGGTCTGCACAAACCGAAGCACCTGTTGGGCGCGGAGATGGTTAAAATGGCCAGCTCCACCCTGCAAGAAGTCGATCTGGTCGCCTTTATTGTCGAAGCCAACGAGAGACCGGGCCAGGGTGATCGTTACATTGCCGACCTGCTCAATGCCGCTAACTGCCTGCTCTTTTTAGTCCTTAACAAGAGCGATCTTGCCACCCCTGAGCAGCTAGCCAGGAACCGTGAACTATACATGGAGTTGTGCACCTTTAAAGCCTCTTTTACCCTCTCGGCCCTAAATAATGAAAACCTTGAACCATTCCTGCAGGCGGCGATAGAACTGCTGCCCGAAGGGCCGCAGTATTACCCTCCAGAGATGGTTACTGACCAGCCGGAACGTTTTATTGTTGCCGAAATAATCCGCGAGAAGATCATAATGCTGACCAGGCAGGAGATTCCCTTCTCGATCGCCGTGGTGGTGGAAGAGATGACGATGCGCGAAAACAAGGATCTGCTCGACATCAGGGCCGAAGTATTTGTAGAACGCAAGTCCCAGGTCGGCATCATTGTCGGCAAGGGCGGATTGCTCTTAAAAGAAGTCGGTATTAAAGCACGACAGGAGCTGGAAGCGCTGCTTGGGGAAAAGATCTTCCTCGACCTTAGGGTTAAGGTAAAACGCGACTGGCGCAACCGGGAAGAAGAACTGCGCCGCCTCGGCTACCGCTGATTCTCAAATCTGCCGCAGGGTGAGGGGTAAAATTGTCCGAAAGATCCTTTAAAGCTAAAGGCCTGGTCCTGCGCACCCGAACTCTCGGTGAGGCCGACCGGCTGGTTACCCTGCTGACCTTCGAAGAAGGCAAATTTGAAGCCATTGCCAAGGGAGCACGTAAAATCAAGAGCAAGCTGGCCGCCGGTATCGACCTCTTCACATACGGCAATTATAATTTTCACCGCGGCAAAACCTGGCCGATTATTACCGGTCAGGATCCAATTGAGCGCTTCAACCGCTTTCGCGAAGATCCCGACCTCTACCCCTATGGTCTCTATCTAAACGAGTTAACCGACAAGCTGATCAGCGGTTGTGAAAATTGCGACGCGATCTGCAATCTGCTGCTCACAAGCTGGAGAGCATTAGAAGCCGGCACAGATTGCGGCCTGCTTTGTCGGGCTTATGAGCTTAAACTGGCCGATTTAGCGGGCTATCATCCACATCTTCATTCCTGTGCCGGCTGTGGCTCACCCTCATCAGCTTCTTTCAGCCCCCGCCAGGGCGGTCTGCTCTGCCGTAATTGCTGTGGTGCTGATGTGATCAAGATCTCAGAAGGGGCTCTGGCTCTGGCCCGCCACCTGCTCAAATCTCCGGTAGGTAAACTAAGTCTGCTGCGGCCACTTCCAGGGCAACTCGAAGAGCTGGCCACGATCAATGCTGCCTTCTATGCTCATCACATTGACCTGGGCGAAATCAAGTCCCGCCGATTATTACCCACTTAAAATTATTATTACGTCGCATGGCCTGACCCTTGTTTAAGAGACTGAATAATATTTTACGTAAAATTTACCTGAAGAACTAATCATCCCTCACTGGAAATTGTTATAATTAAAACTGGCAACAATCATTTTGCAATTCAGGAGGGCATTTTATGAACATTGGCTTGATTATCTATTCACACACGGGCAACACCTTAAGAGTAGCGGAGAAAATTAAGGTAAAACTGGACGAACAGAGTCACAACGTTACCCTGGAACAGATTCAAATTAGTGGCGATAAACCGGCTCAGCCCGGTAAATTTGAGCTGACCGGCATTCCTGCTGTTGACAGTTATGATGCCCTGATAGTTGGAGCCCCGGTGCAGGCTTTTTCCTTAAACCCGGTGATGAAAGCTTACCTGGCCCAGCTGCCTAAGCTGGAGGGTAAAAAAGTAGCTCTCTTTGTAACCAAGCAGTTACCGGCTCTCTGGCTTGGGGGCACCGGTTCAATTAAGATTATGAAACAGGAATGCGAAAGCAGGGGCGCAAAAGTTATCGGTTCCGACATTGTCGTCTGGGCTCCGTCAAAACGCGATCAGACAACCGCTGCTTGTGTGAAGAATATGCTGAGTTACTTTGGGGGTCAATAAATAGAAAAGTTTTTAAGATAAGCTGTTATTATAACCCAGGATTTTCGTTGACTTCTTGGCGCTAAACAAAGGAGGGTTCAAATATAATGGCAAAGGATGTGCACAGCAGCGCCGTCTACGGCCTTGGTTTTATCGGGGCGGCAATCTACTTTATCAGCCAGGCGACAACCTTATGGATGGGTGTGCTCGGCTTCCTGAAGGCTTTGGTCTGGCCAGCTTTTCTGGTATACGAAGCTCTAAAATCCCTGGGAGCCTAAAAACGCGTTCTAGGGACGGGTTGGGTTTGTGGGGCTATTTCATTGCTCGCATGGCATTTAATACGGCCAGCAGGGCTACGCCGACATCGGCGAAAACCGCTTCCCACATCGAAGCCAGGCCGAATAGCCCCAGACCCATTACAGCTGCTTTAACGCCCAGGGCTATCACAATGTTTTGGACCACGATGGCCCTTGTCTTGCGGGCTACAACGATCGCTTCAGCAAGCTTGGAAGGTTGCCCGGTCATCAGCACTACATCTGCCGCTTCAATTGCCGCATCGGAGGCTACACCGCCCATCGCCACCCCGATTTCCGCTCTGGCCAGGGAAGGCGCGTCGTTAATGCCGTCTCCGACAAAGACATTTTTACCGTTCCGGTTCTCCAGCTTTTCTAATTCTTCAATGATCTCCACTTTTTGAGCGGGCAGCAATTCCGCATATACCCGGTCGAGTTTTAATTTGCGCCCGATCTCTTCCGCTACCTGTTGTCTGTCGCCGCTTAGCATCACAATCCTGCCGACTCCCAGTTTGCGCAGCTCCTGAACGGCCGAGACAGCATCATCTTTAAGCTCATCTTCTAAGGTTATCTTTCCGGCATAGATGCCATCGATTGCCAAGTGGACCCTTGTTTTGTGATCATGGTCATCCTGGATAACAATATCATGCTCGCTCAACAACTTCTGGTTGCCCATCAGGATCAGCTGCTTACTATAGTATAGTTTTACCCCCCGACCGGGAAACTCCTCGTAAGCGTTTATCATCTTTTCTTCCGGTTGTGTTAAAGCTGCTTCGCGGATGGAGAGCGAAAGAGGATGGGATGAATGATAAGCTGCTGCGGCCCCGTAGCGCAGCAGGTCTTCGCGGCTGAAGCCGGTTGCCGGCTGAACATCTTTCACTGTAAAGAAGCCTTGCGTTAGGGTGCCGGTTTTATCAAAGATCACTGTATCAACCCGGCTCAAAGCCTCCAGGTAGTTGCCACCCTTGACCAGGATACCTTTGCGGGAAGCGCCGCCAATACCTCCGAAAAAGCCAAGAGGGATCGATATCACTAAAGCACAGGGACATGAGATAACCAAAAAAATCAGAGCCCGGTAGGTCCAGGTAGAGAAGTCCTGCCCGGCTATAACCAGCGGAGGAATAACAGCCAGCAGCAGGGCAGAAAAAACCACCAGCGGAGTATAATAGGCGGCAAAGCGGGTGATGAATTGTTCGGTTTTCGCTTTACGGGTAGCGGCATTTTCTACAAGGGATAAGATCCTGCTCACCGTTGACTGGCTGTATTCAGTGCTCACCTTAATGTTAATCAAACCGCTTTTATTGACTGAGCCTGATAAAACCTGGTCGCCCTCTGTAACTTCCCGGGGCAAAGATTCACCAGTCAGGGCCGACACATCTAAGGCAGAGGCGCCTTTGATAACCTCGCCATCGAGCGGTATTCTTTCACCAGGCTTAACGGCAATTACCGACCCGATACTAACTTCTTCCGGGCTCACTCTACGGGTTTTTCCAGCTTCCAGCAGGTTAGCAAAATCAGGCCTGATTTCCATCAACTGTTCAATCGAACGGCGGGAGCGATGCAGAGCGCTGTCCTGAAAATACTCTCCAACCTGGTAAAAAACCATCACCGCGACCCCTTCGGGGTATTCGCCAATGGCAAAGGCCCCTATAGTTGCGATGGACATAAGAAAATTTTCGTCAAATATTTTGCCATGGATCAAATTGCGGGCGGCTGCCAGCAACACGCTGCTGCCAAATATCAGGTAAGCTGAAGCAAACACCACAAACCCTACCCAGCCGCCCGGGTTACGCAAAATGCCGAACAAAAAAAGGACTAAACCCATACCGTAAAGCGCCAAGCGCGAAGGTTTTAATAAGTTAGTCCTCTCAAGATCGGTTTTACAGTTGCAATCCGTGCTATCTATAGAAACACTGCTTTCAATTGGATTCATAATTGATTGAACTCCGCCCCTTGATTATTCGTTAATATGTTTCATGCCCTGGTATAAGATTGCTTCGATGTGCTCGTCGTCAAGAGAGTAATACATATTTTTACCATCCCGTCGCGGTTTAACCAAACGGGCCTGTTTCAAAACTCGTAACTGGTGGGAAATGGCTGACTGGGTCATACCAAGCAGCGCGGCAATGTCACAGACGCACATTTCTTCTTCAAACAAAGCCCAGATTATTTTTATCCGTGTAGAATCGCCAAAAACCTTAAACAGCTCGGCCAGATCGTAGAGTTTTTCTTCCGCCGGCATATTATGCCTTGCCCGATCTACCAACTCCTGGTGGACAGCGTTAACTTCGCATTTTAAATCATCACCGAATCTTTGATCCAAAATAGCTCACCACCTTATATGAACATATGAATAGCTGTTCATTCATAAGTTTAAAATTATTACGCCTTCCTGTCAAGTAAAATAAAAAACCGGAAAAGAGAGTTATCGAAAGTTATCGAAAGTCTTGTCGGCTATTAATTTCAGCAATTAAATGGCACCTTGATGCAGGAAGATTATTAGAAAAGAAGAACAGCTTATCCTGGGTTTGAACTTAACATATTTGAAGGGTTTAGATTGAAAAAGACACCAATGAATAATAAGAAGTCACTAATTGCCATAAACATCAGTGTTTTTTTAATCATGCTCGGCGTAGGCATGATTGTTGCTCTGCTGCCGCAGCGGGTAATGGATCTGTCGGACTCTGTTACCGTGGTCGGTCTTTTAGCTTCAGTTTTCGCCATCACTTATGTGCTGGCGCAAATACCGATCGGCCACCTGGCCGATAAGATCGGTTTTAAAAAGCTTTTAATAGCCGGCCACCTGATCTGTGCTGTTGTCGGTCTGCTTTACCTCGGTGCGCAAAGTGCAACCCATATTTTGATGGGGCGTTTCCTGCAGGGCATCGGCGAAGTGCCGATCTGGGCTTTAGCTCCTGCCCTGCTATCTCTGCAGTATGCAGAAACGAAGGGCAAGGTAATCGGCTTATACAATGCCTCCCTGCACCTGGGGCTTTGTATCGGGCCACTCTTGGGGATGCTGCTTGTGCGCACGGCCGGGCAGGGGGATAGAGCTTTTATCTTTTTTGCGGTGGTCAGTTTCGCCGGCGGATTAATAGTGTATCTGTTTGTTGAAGATTTTCGCTCGGCAAAAACTGCCGAGCGCTTTAACCTGGGCAAGATGGTTTCACTCTTATCCGAACACAGGGTGTTGGTTGTCCTGATCGGCATTGCGCTTTACGGAGCTGCCTATGGACTGATGTTAACGATCATCCCTGCTTTTCTTATTACCGTAAAAAGTTTCAACCAGACGATGATCAGCCTGATGTTCTCGCTCTTCTATATTGCAGTTAGCCTGTCTCAGCTGGCTGCCGGTTCGCTTTCCGATCGCAAAGGGCGCCGGGGGGTGATGGTCTGGGGCCTATTCTTTGCCGCAGCTGGCCTGGCCTTTTTCTCGCCGCTGCAATCGCCTCTGGTCTATCTGCTGATTGCCCTGGCCAGTTTTGGTTTGGGCTTGTTTTCGGTGTCTGCGATGGCCTACCTCAATGAATCTGTGGCAGACTCGCTTAAAGGAACGATATCGGGCGCCTTTTACCTCTTCTGGGGCTTGGGCTTCTTCATCGGGCCAATATTGGCCGGAAAAATTGGCGAAACAGTTGGTTTTGGGATCAGCTTTTACCTGCTAGCCTTTCTGCTTGCAGCCGAGATACTGATCCTTAAAATCAATTTACCTTCAGTGATTATCAAAGATTAATGATCCTAATTACAGCAGACTTCAATACGGTTGCTTAACATATATTGCAGAGACTGATGGAAATTGCACGCTATAGCTGACACTAACTAAAAAAATAAATAATTCACAAGCATAATAGTCAAGTAGTGAGTTAAAGTTGAAGAGCTTGATGCAGAAAATAGTTCTATATTTTTTGATTATAAAAATTTTGCATTAATTATAGAAAGGTTCAAAGTACAGTGAGACAATGTACATTAACTTCCTTGATTATTGTGAAGATCCGGCTCATTTATAAACACATTGATCTTCAGCGTGAATTAAATCAGGCAAAGAATTACTCAAAATTGAAAGGGGGTGTTACAAATGAAGAAAAAAATATTGTAGATAGTGGTTTGGTAGGGTTGTTTCTTTCTTTAATGCTGCTGACAGCCTGTACTCCGGTAACTGATTCTTCGGGTACCGGAGAAACTTCCCTTGAAGGGCACCACGTTGGCTATTCATCCTGCATTCCCGCCAATTCATAACGAGGTTACCAATTAAACTGGCATAAACCAC
>CAYGHB010000063.1:0-1381 GCA_964349375.1 uncultured Syntrophomonadaceae bacterium
AATAATGCCGGCATACATGCCCAGGGAGATGTAGTGGAAACTTCTGAAGATACATGGGATAAGATTATGGCCGTGAATCTGAAAGGAGTTTACCTTTGTTTACATCATGTGGTTCCGGTAATGACTGAAAAAGGCAGTGGAGTGATAGTTAATGTTGCTTCGGAAGCGGGAATGGTTGGCATTAAAGGACAGGTGGCCTATAACGTATCCAAGGCAGGTGTAATTTCTCTTACGCAGAGTACGGCCGTTGATTTTGCTGCCAGAGGGATCAGGGTAAACGCAGTTTCGCCCGGAACAACAGAAACCCCTTTGGTCCTGAAAATTTTGGATGAAGCAGACAACCCGGAAGAAATCCGCAAGAGCCTTGAAGAATGTCGACCCTTAAACAGGCTTGGGAAAATGAACGAAATTGCTGCTGCAATATTGGCAATGGCTTCAGATGAATTAGGTTATGCCACAGGGTCTGTACTGACAATTGATGGAGGTTATACCGCTCAGTAATCTGAAAAATAAACGGTTTATTTTCTGCTGGAGGGCTTGAGTATGTTCAACTATGCTGTAAGTAACTGGATCTATGGTGGAGAAGAACTGGAGACAACCTGCATGCGCCTGCATCGTTTTGGGTATTACGCTATAGAATTAGTAGGCGAGCCTGAAAGATACAAACCGGATCAGGTAAAGGAGCTAACCCTTAAATACAACTTAGAAGTCTCCTCTGTTTTAAGCTGGTGTCTTTGGCCTTTGGAAGACCGGGATCTGGCACATCCGAATCATGAATATCGTGCAAAGGCAATTGCGTATATTATGCGCAATGTGGATCTGGCTGCAGAAGTTGGCGCACCGGTTGTGATTGTAATTCCCGCACCCTCAGGCAGACCGGCTCCACACCGGAATCCGACCGTAGCGGCAGACTGGCAAAAAGCAGCGAAGGAAGAATGGGAGCTGGCGGTTATTTCTGTCAGAGAAGCCGCTTCTTACGCACAGAAGAAAAATATATCAATAGCTGTCGAGCCGATCAATCGGTTCGAGACCTTTCTTGTAAACCGTGTAGACCAGGGGTTAAATTTCGTTAAAGAAGTAGGTTTGCAGAATGTTAAACTTCACCTGGATACTTTTCATATGAATATTGAAGATTCGCATATGGGCGAAGCCATATTGAAAGCTGGATCACTTTTAACAAGTATGCACCTGTCTGATAGCAACAGGTGTGCTATTGGGCGGGGGCATATTGATTTCAAAGAAATTTTAAAAGCTTTGGCTGATATAAAATTTCAAGGATCATTAATCCTGGAGCCTCTTCCTCTTCATCCCAATCCATTCGTTGCTGCCGACCTTGAGGAATATCGTTCAGCATGGGATAGCGATATTGAAAGCAGCATCA
>CAYGHB010000063.1:1481-5630 GCA_964349375.1 uncultured Syntrophomonadaceae bacterium
TCAACCACAAAGTTTCAGTGTGCCACCCGCTCCCCGGAGACGGGTGTCTACCTGTGCAGTAACAGCGGTGGAGAAGTTGGGCCTTATCTAAAACGCCAGGGTTATGACGGTCTAATAATTGAAGGGCGGGCGAAACGTCTGCTCTATCTGGCGATCAGTCCGGAAGGGATTGAATTTAAGGATGCTGCCGGGATGAAACAACTTAAGACTAGCGAAACGATAAAAACAGTCCGCGAACAATTAGGGCAACATCGGGCGGCTGTAATGGTTGCTGGTCCGGCCGCATTTAATGGAGTTCGGTATGCTAATATTATGGTTAAAGATCGGAGCTTTGGCCGCGGTGGAGCGGGTGCAGTGATGGCTTCAAAGAATTTAAAAGCGGTAGCGGTCAGCCCTTCTGGTGATATTCCAGTAGCTGATGCTAAACGAATAAAGGCTATTAACCCAGAAGCTGTTATTAAAGCTAAAGAAGGCAAGCGCGAACATAACCTATATGGCACCAACCAGTACACCGAAGTTATGAACGAGCTGGGCTGTTACTCTGTTAAAAATTTTACCACGGGTACTCTGGAAGGGTACGAGACCCTCAGTAAAGATTATGTGACTGAACATTATAAAGAAAAAAGTATTGCCTGCTTCCGTTGTCCCGTAGCCTGTGCTCAACTATGTGTAGTAAAAGAGAGCGGCCCCTATAAAGGGATGCGCTCCGATCCTGAATATGAAACAGTCGGAACCCTGGGCGGGGTATGCGGGGTAACCAACTTTGCCGCAGTTATTGCCGGTAATTACCTCTGTGATGAGTACGGTATTGATACAATGACGGTTGGCGATATTATTGGTTATGCCATGGAATGTTTTGAAACGGGCCTGTTTAGCCTGGAAGATACCGGTGGTCTCGAACTTCGTTTCGGTGATGGAGATGCTATGGTCGAAATGATCAGGCAAATTGGGGAAGGCATAGGTTTTGGAGCAGTCTTGGGCAAAGGTTTTCGCATGCTGGCTCAAGATTACCCCCAAACAGCCAAGAAAATGATGCATGTCAAATGGATGCCTTTTGCCGCTTATGAACCGCGTGGCTTTTATGGAATGGCTTTAGCCTACGGCACCTCCAGCCGGGGTGCCTGTCATAACGTTGGGGGTTGGACCATTCGCGATGAACTGCTTACAAAAAATTACGATCGGTTTGCCCTTCATGGGAAAGGCGAACTGGTCAAGCGACTTCAGGACACGAGGGCCTACATTGACTGCCTGGGTATTTGCACGGTTGTTCGCAGCGCCCTCGGTTTTACCGATACTCCGGATGGAGACGTGCTCCAAGCTGCAACAGGGGTAAACTTTACACCGGAGCTGATGAAGATCGGCGAAAGAATAAATACGCTGGAACGTATGATCCTGGTTAGGGAGGGTATTAGTCGCGAAAACGACTATCCCCCGGAAAGGATTTTAACCGAACCGCTTCCCGAAGGGCCGGCCAAGGGTAAAATATTAACCAGAGAAATGTATGATATCATGCTTGACGAATATTACCGCCTGAGACTCTGGGATGAAAACGGAAAACCTACAGAAAAAGGGCTCAAAGCCCAGGAGGTTTTGTTTTGATTGACATTTCGGTAAAATATACCGGTTTGATCAGGAGTAAAGCCGTCAGCAGCGAAGAGAAATGGCCGGTTAAAGAAGGGGCCACCCTGGAAGAACTACTGGCGGCAGTTGCATCAAAATATCACGTACGGTTAGATGACAGCACAAAGTTTATTATTGTCTATAACGACCATGGTATCAAATTTGATCGGTGGCCTGAACAGGTTCTCCGGAATAACGACAAGGTGCTTATCCTACCGTCAATTTCGGGAGGTTAATAATGGTAAAAAACTCAGTACTGATTACCCCTCGCTCTTTCGCCCGATTAGACAATAGGCCGTTAATTTATCTGCAGGAAGCAGGCTGCTTCATTGAGCGAAATAAGAAGCAGACACCCTACAGTGAAGAAGAAATGGCAAAAGCCATATCAGGCATTGATGCGCTGCTTGTAGGTCTTGATCCTGTTACAGAAAAAGTACTGGCAGCTGCACCGAGACTTAAGGTAGTATCCAAGTATGGCGCCGGATTAGACAACATAGATTTAGATGCGGCCACACATTACGGAGTTGTTGTTACCAATACCCCCGGAGCAAATACCGAAGCGGTAGCCGACCTTACTTATGGATTGATGTTGGCGGTCGGCAGGCGTATCGTCGAAGCGCACGAATCAGTCAGGGCAGGATTATGGGAGTCATTTTTAGGTGTAGATTTATGGGGTAAAGCCCTGGGCATTATTGGCACGGGCCGTATTGGCAGAGCAGTAGCCTATAGAGCCAGGGGTTTTAACATGCAGATTCTTTCCTATGACTGTAATCCTGATCACTGTTGGGCTGAAAGCTGTGGAGCTAGCTGTGTTAGTCTGAAAGACTTAATGCGACAAAGCGATTATGTAACGGTTCACCTGCCCTTAACAGAAGAAACCAGGGGCTTAATTGGAGGCGACCTGTTAAAGCTGATGAAACCATCAGCTATACTGGTTAATACTTCCAGGGGCGGAATCGTAGATGAAACAGCCCTGGTAGAAATACTAAAACAGGACAAAATATTCGGAGCCGCGTTGGATGTTTATTGCATAGAGCCGCTTGAAAACAAAGATATACTATCTTCACCGAGGCTTTTAACCACCCCCCACATCAGTGCACATAGTAGTGGTTCTCTTCTCAAAATGGGTATGATGGCAGCAGACAACCTGGTCCGGGTACTACAAAATCAGCGGCCAGAGCATGTGGCAAATCCAGCAGTATACAAAACAATCAAGGAAGGTGACAGTGGTGAAGACAAATGATCTGGTCGGAGTTGGTGTAATCGGAACTGGGCGAGCCGGTATGGTGCATATAGCAAACTTTGCGGAGAATGTGCCCCGTGCCCGTTTGGTTGCAGTATGCGATCTTAACGAAAAAAGTGTGCAGGAAGCTGCCCTTAAATGGAATGCAGATTCATACTCAAGCCCCGAAGAATTCTTAAAACACCCTTCACTTGATGCAGTGGTTATCGCCACGCCAACCTTTGCCCATGCAGAACTGGTTATCGCGACTGCGGAAGCGAAAAAAGCCATTCTTTGCGAGAAGCCCTTAACTATCACAGAAGAAGAAGCAGAGGAAATGGATAAGGCGGTACAGCGAAACGGGGTGCCCTTTGTGATGGGCTTCATGCGCCGTTTTGATCAAAGTTTTCTTCGTGCCCGGGAGATGGTTGAAAGAGGTGACATTGGCGAACCGTTGATGGTTAAGTCAACAGGAAAAGGACCGGGTCTGCCTCCCTCTTGGAACCTCGATATTGAAAAAAGTAACGGCATGTTGGCCGAAGTAAACAGTCATGATTTTGATTGTGTGCGTTTTTTAACCGGTGAGGAATACAAATGGGTATTTGCCACAGCTCTTAACAATAAATGCCCCGATTATAAGGCGGAGTATCCCCAATTTTACGATACTGCTATTGTCACTTTCGGCATGTCTGGTAAAGTTATTGGCACTATCGACGGTGCCTGCCCGGCCGACTATGGCTATGATGCCAGGGTCGAAGTTCAGGGTGCTGATGGTGTTCTTTTCATAGGCGACCTAGCCAAAAAAGGGGTCGTGATTGGCCGCAAGGGCAAAGGTGTGGTAGAAGAGATAGTTGACAGCTGGCGCTCGCTTTTTCGTGAAGCCTACCTGGCTGAAGATCGCTGCCTTGTCGATTGCGTGTTAAAGGGTATAGAACCGCCTTCGACCCTAAAAGATGGTTGGCAGGCGTTAAAGGCGGTTCGTGCTTCAAACCGTTCGATCCGCAGCGGAAAGGTGGAAGAGGTATGAGCACAGAAGCAGAAAAAATGACAGCAGCAGTATACCGTGACGGGACAATTGAAGTTAAACAAATTCCACGTCCACAGCCGGGAGAAAACGAATTGGTCATAAAGATCGAAGCTGCAGCTATATGTGCCACTGACCTGAAGATATGGAAAAGGGGGCACCGCAATATTGCCGCCGGTAGTGAGACTGTTCTGGGGCATGAAGTGGTTGGCAAGGTGTCTGAGGTTGGCTCAAAGATCGACAAAACCTGGTTGGGGAAAAGAGTAGTAATTCCACCCAATGT
>CAYGHB010000063.1:5730-8174 GCA_964349375.1 uncultured Syntrophomonadaceae bacterium
GGTCGGATTAATCTTTTTGCCGGGCTTTCTCCAGACGATCGATTTGATGATTTCCCCTCGAACCTGGTTCACTACCGTGGTTTGAAAGTTCTTGGCAGTACAGGGGCCACTTCGCAAGTGATGCAGACAGTGGTAAACTTGATGGCCGAAGGGCACCTGGCGTTGCTGCAACAGGCGGTTACGGCAGTTTATGCATTGGAAGATATGGCTAAAGCATTGGAAATGGCCGGAAGCGGCAGGGAAATTAAGGTTATGGTAGTTCCTGACAGTAAGATGATAGTTTAGCGAATTATTTCCTGATTACATTAGGAGAGGATCAATTATGGGCGAGACTTATTTGTTGGGGATTGACCTGGGAACAATGGGAACTAAGGCAGCTCTGTACAATCTGGAAGGAAAAGCCCTGGCAGAAGCTTACGAGGAATCTATACTGCGCTACCCGAGAATAGGTTGGGTGGAACAGGATTTTGAAGAGATTTATAGTTCGGCAGTTAATTGTATAAAAGAAGTTTTAGAAAAAAGCGGCATCGAAAGTGGTGCTGTGGCGGCTCTTGCATTCAGCAGTCAAATGTCAGGTATAGGGATGATTGATCAGGATTGGGTGCCCGCAGCCCATTATGACAGCTGGCTCGATACTCGCTGTGAATCAGCTTTCCCCCTCATGGAGCCTTACTGCCATGATTTTACAGCAAACAGTGGTTGCCCTCCTACCTATGCTCATGCAGCAAAAATTATCTGGTGGAAGAATAACCAACCGGAAGTATTTAAAAATGCAGCACGATTTGTTGTTCCGCTTGCCTATGTTGCCGGCAAGATGGCCGGATTGAAGGCCGATGAAGCCTATATTGATCTCACTTGCCTGCATTTTTCAGGGTTCAGCAATACCGGAGAGCAGAAGTGGTCACAGGAGTTGCTTAACAAGTTTGAAATACCCGAAGAGAAAATGCCACGAATTATATCTCCGACAGAGGTTATCGGAAAAGTCAACCGTGAAGCGGCCCTTGCAACCGGTTTAAAAGAAGGCACACCTATTGCTGCCGGTGCAGGGGATCAGGCGGCAGCATCTCTTGGCGCAGGAGTGGTCGAGCCAGGTGATGTTTTTGACAGTGCCGGGACCGCTTCTGTTTTTTCAGTCTGCGTAGATAGCTTTTTGCCTGACGTCCGGAATAAAGTTGTTTTGGCCACACATGGTGTCATACCCGGGACTTACTATGCCTTATCATTTATTAATGGGGGCGGTTTAAATTTAAGATGGTTTCGTGATACTTTTGGTCTCCAGGAGAAAAATGAGGCAGCGGCAGCCGGCAAAGAAGTTTACCAGATCTTTGATCAAATGGCTGCTCAATCTCCGGCAGGTTCGGGTGGCACAATATTTATTCCCCATTTGCAGGGCAGAGTAGTTCCACCGGACGCTTCCTTAAGAGGGCTCTGGGTTGGTTTCACCTGGTCTCATGACCGTGGTCACCTTTTCCGGGCGATGATGGAAGGGGTCGCTTATGAGTATGCATACTATCTGCAGATAGAAAAAGAGCTTCACCCAGATCTCGAGTGCCGGGAGGTAAGGGCGATAGGTGGTGGTGCATCAAGCGATCTATGGAATCAGATCAAAAGTGACGTTTTAGACATACCATATTGTAGAATTAACCGATCGGAAGTTGGTACCTGGGGCTGTGCTATGATTGCCGGCAAAGCAGTAGGAATTTTTAACGACTTAAAGATGATTTCCAAGGAAGCCACACAGATTAGCCATCGCCTTGAACCGCGCTCTCATTACACCGAATTTTATCGACCCTATGTTGACATTTACAGGCAGATAATTGAAGGGTATGCCGATATATTTGATGGCTTAAGTGAGCTGCCTTTGGAGTAATTAGTAACAAATTAAGCAGCAAAAAAAGAAGGAAGGGGTAACAAATGCTTGCCAAGGTAAAAAATTTTAAACGTATCTTTAATGCCGGTATTATTGCTGTTATCAGAGCTGATTCAATGGAACAGGCACTGGCGACAACAGAAGCGGTACGAAATGGCGGCGTAGATATTATTGAAATCACCCTGACTGTTCCAGGTGCTTTGGGTGTAATTGAAGAGTTAACGAAAACATACCGCCAAAATGAAATACTCATTGGTGCTGGCACGGTAATTGATCCCGAAACTGCCCGCATCTCTCTATTGGCAGGAGCAGAATTTGTTGTCAGCCCCTCTTTGAATCACGATGTGCTAAGACTTTGCAATCGCTACCAGAAAATTTGCATGCCTGGTTGTATGACTGTAACTGAGATTGTTTCTGCTCTTGAAGCCGGGGCGGACTTAATTAAACTATTTCCCGGAAGTTGTTTTGACCCCTCAATAATTAAGACCTTGAAAGGACCTTTGCCCCAAGCTGAATTTGTTCCTACCGGGGGAGTTAACCTCGACAATGTTCAGGACTGGATTCATAACGGATG
>CAYGHB010000064.1:0-8097 GCA_964349375.1 uncultured Syntrophomonadaceae bacterium
AGTGACAAAGGTTATCGATTGTGTAGCCATCGGCGAAGAGCTGATGAAAGAGATTGTTAAGGAAACAGAGGTTTTAAAAGCCAAGGGCATCACTCCCGGGATCGCCACCCTGCTGGTTGGCGACGATTTCGGGGCTAACATGTACAGGGGGCAGGTTGAAAAATTCTGCGAAGAAGCCGGTTTTACGTATGTTAATGAAAACCCGGCCGCCGATGTCAGCGAAGCTGAAGTGATCGAGATTGTTAAAAAGCTGAACGCTAATCCGGCGGTCAGTGGCATTCTGCCGCTGCGTCCATTCCCGGAGCAGATTTCAGATAGCGCCGTCATCAATACGATTGATGTCAATAAAGATATCGACTGCTTTCACCCCTTCAACATGGGCAAACTGGCCCTTGGCGAAGCTACCTTCCCGCCGGCTACCCCGGCTGCAGTGATCGAAATCTTAGAGCGTTACGCTGTTGAAGAAGGGGTAGACCCGAAAGACTTTTTTGAAGGGGCTGAAATAGTTGTGGTCGGCCACTCGAATATTGTCGGCAAGCCGGTGGCTTATCTGGCAGTCAACCGTAACGCCACAACATCGATCACCCACGTCTTTACCAGCATCAAAGGTAACCTGGCCAGGCATACAACCGGTGCCGACATTTTGATTGTAGCTGCCGGTAAAGCTGACCTGATCGGAGCGGATCTGGTCAAAGAAGGCGCGATCGTAATCGATGTGGGGATCAACCGGGTTAAGGTTCTTGATGAGAAGGGCGAACCGGTTCTTAACGATAAGGGCAAACCGAAAACAAAAACAGTTGGTGATGTCTCCTTTGATGCAGTGAAAGATAAAACCAAGGCAATCACCCCGGTTCCGGGTGGTGTTGGTTCCGTTACCAACCGGATGTTGATGAAGAATGCCCTGAAAGCCTGCAAAATGACAAACGGCCTGCTCTAAAATCGATTAGCCATTCAGGTGGGCTAAATTGAGTTTGAAAGCGGCTTGTGTTATAATCGTTTTTGAGCATGAACATAAGTGGTGCAGTATTCTAGTTGGTGCCCCTCTCCGAAAACGGGCCTAAAAATCCGTTAAGGGCACATCGATGAAGTTCCTGGTGGTGGCTGCCGACGCCCAGTTGGGAGCTGTTGCTGGGAGTTAAGAAGGACGGGGCGATCTACAATGGCATGTGGGCGTTGACCCTGCCTTCGCGGAGACCCTGTGTCGGTGGCTAAAGTTGAAAAGCGATAGCTACTGCCTGGGTAAGAACCTGTATGCGGTTAATAGCTGTGTGCAGCGTAGCCTGCCTTGAGTGGATCGGGTGGAGGGAGGAGCAGGTGCTCTTTAAACCCCTTCTGCAAAAGAGGCTAGGGGAGAACAGGCATCAGGGAGGAAATCTTCTAGACTGCTCTCGCAAGAGAAGTAATTCAGGGATTAAAGTGTGAGCTAAGTGGTAATCCAGCTCTGTTGATGGCGACACTGCAGGGATAGTCTTAAAAGGGAACTGCCTGCTCGGCAACGACAGGTGATTATCCGGGAAATCCTGCTGGACCTAAGCCGTAAAGTTTACCTGAGTTACTACCACTTATGTTTTAATGTACAGAACAAGGTGATGAGGTTTGTCTTTTAACGATAAAAAACGCCGTAAAACGCGGTGGGTGCTGGTTACAGTAATCTGGACTTTCTTTCTTGCTGTTATCTTTGGTTTTATAACCCATTACTTACTTAATGAAGTTAAAACACTATCAGTTTCTTTTTTAATCTTGCTGATTGTTATAGTGATCGGCATCGTCTTTGACCTGGTAGGCACCGCCGCCGCTGCCGCCAAGATTGCCCCCCTTAATGCCAAGGCAGCCCGCCGGGTTACGGGAGCCAAAAAGGCAGTCTACCTGGTAAAAAATGCCGAACAGGTAGCCAACTTTTGCAACGATGTGGTTGGTGATATCAGCGGCATTATCAGCGGAACAATTGCAGCCTTGATTGTTTTTCGGCTGGTCTCTTTTTTTCCAACCGAGATGGCCGATTTTTATCTGGGAATTTTGCTGACGGCCGTGGTGGCCTCGCTTACTGTCGGGGGGAAAGCCTGTGGAAAATCGATGGCTATCAAATATTCCACCGAAGTGATCCTGCTGGCAGGCCTGATCTTAACTAAAATGGAAAATCCCTTTGATCGTAATAAAAAACAGGGCACAACCAACGAGGGCTAATCTTTATGACCATTAACATTGAAAATTTAAATTTGCCAGCCGATCTTAAAAAATTAAACCGGCAAGAGCTGGAAGAGGTCTCTGCAGCCATCCGGGAATATATGATTAAGACTGTTGCCGACATTGGTGGTCACCTGGCAGCCAGTCTTGGGGTGGTTGAACTTGCCGTAGCTCTGCATAGTTTTTACGAAAGCCCACGTGACAAGATTGTCTGGGATGTGGGGCACCAGAGTTATCCCCACAAGCTGCTTACCGGTCGCTGGTCCAGCTTTCCGACTTTGCGCCGCCAGGGCGGGCTGTGCGGTTTTCCCAAGCCTTCTGAAAGCGAGCATGATCCCTTTCTGACAGGGCATAGTAGTACGTCAATCTCTGCCGCGCTGGGCCTGGCGCTGGCCCGCGATCATTTAGGTGATAATTACCGGGTAGTAGCTGTAATCGGAGATGGAGCGCTTACCGGCGGTATGGCCTATGAGGCGCTGAATCACGCCGGCCACATTAAGGCGAAAGTAACGGTAATCTTAAACGACAACAAAATGTCAATCGGTTCAAATGTTGGCAGCATGTCGGCGTACCTGGGACGGATCCGCTCCGATCCAAAGTATTCACGCCTGAAAGAGGATTTCGAATACTTCGTAACCCGGGTGCCCCATATTGGCAGGCGTTTGGTCGAAGCAGCGGAGAGGCTCAAAGGCGGCCTGAAATACCTGATCGTGCCCGGAATGCTCTTCGAAGAGCTGGGCTTTACTTATTTTGGTCCAGTGGATGGCCACGATCTCACTGCGCTCAGGAATGTATTGAAACAGGCCGACAAGATGAGCGGCCCCGTTTTGGTTCACGTCGTTACCGAGAAGGGCAAGGGTTACCGTTATGCTGAAATTGAACCGGAGATCTTTCACGGAATCGGGCCCTTTGATTTAAATAATGGAACCTTGCTGAAGCAGAAAAAGGCGCCCACCTACACGGACTGTTTTGGAAAAGCTTTGCTGGAAATTGCTGCTGCTAATCCGAAGATAGTGGCAATTACGGCGGCGATGACGGGGGGAACCGGTCTGAAGCAGTTTAGCGAAATATATCCGGAACGGTTTTATGATGTCGGTATAGCTGAACAGCACGCTGTAACAATGGCCTCCGCCCTGGCCATGGGCGGGATGCGTCCTGTTTTTGCCGTCTACAGCACATTTTTGCAGCGGGCTTACGATCAGCTGCTTCATGATACCTGCATCCAGAAGATGCCGGTAGTTTTTGCTGTTGACCGCGCAGGGATTGTCGGTGAAGACGGGGAAACCCACCAGGGCCTTTTTGACCTGACCTACCTGCGCAGTATCCCCAACATGAATATTATGGCCCCGGCCAATGAAATAGAGCTGCAGAATATGCTTTTTACCGCTTTTAACAGCGATCATGGCCCGGTTGCCATCCGCTACCCCCGCGCTAAGAGCTGCGGCCTGGAAAGTGAACCTCTGCAGCTGCTGCCCTGGGGACAGGGGGAACTGTTGCGCGAAGGCGATAGCCTGTTAATTGTAGCCGCCGGAACGGTGCTGAAGGCTGCTCTCGAAGCAGCAGAAAAGCTTTACTGGCAGGGGATCAAAGCGGCGGTGATCAACGCCCGCTTTGTAAAGCCTCTCGATAGCGAGCTGATTTTACACTGGGCAAAACAATGCGGCCGTGTGCTGACAGTTGAAGAAAATATTTTAAGCGGTGGTTTCGGCAGCGGTATTGTTGAGCTGTTGGAGAAAAACAACCTGGTAATCCCGGTCAGGCGTCTTGGTATCGACGATCAGTTTGTAGCTCACGGCAGCCGGGCCCAAATGCTGGCCTGTCATGGTTTAGACGCTGAAGGTATCCTGAGCGCCGCCCTTGGTTTCAGCGGGCAGCAGCCGGCAACAGGTGTCAATTGAAAGGCCGGACCAAAGCAAGGCTCGATCAGCTACTGTTGGAAAAGTATCCATCTTTGAGCCGCAGCAGAATCCAGGCGCTGATCATGGCCGGTAAAGTTGCCGTTAACGGCAACATTTTTGATAAACCGGGGATGCTGGTGGAAAGCGATTCCGAGTTGGTTATCATCGAACCGGATAACCCCTACGTCAGCCGGGGAGGGCTGAAGCTGGCAGGCGCTATTGAGGATTTGAGCCTCGATATAACCGGCCTGACCGTTCTCGACGCAGGAGCTTCCACCGGCGGCTTCACCGATTGTCTGCTGCAGAAAGAGGCGGCAAAAGTAATCGCCCTTGATGTCGGCTACGGGCAGCTTGATCTGAAACTGCGTAACGATCCCCGCGTTGTGGTCCTGGAGCGCTTTAATGTTCGCAATCTCCGGCCGGAGGATATCAATGAAAAGGTTGATATCGCCACGGTTGACCTCTCCTTTATCTCGCTGAAACTGGTTCTGCCTGTTTTATTCCGTCTGCCGGTTCCTACTATACTGGCGCTGGTAAAACCCCAATTTGAGGTAGGAAGAGCTGAAGCCGGAAGGGGCCGGGGAGTAATCAGGGATCCGGCGCTGCATCGTACTGTCCTGAAAGATATAGTTTTCGCGGCAACGGAAACAGGCTACGGCTTCCAGGGGCTGACCTATTCAAAGCTGCCCGGACCGAAGGGCAACCTGGAATATTTCCTGCTCCTTACGGCAAATCCGGTTACCAAACAGCTCCCCGTGGAAGAGCCGGCTGAAGCGATTAACCGGGTTATAGCAGAAGCCCATGCTGCTCATTAGCGGTTAACAATCGGGATTAAGAAGCAGGATTCAACTGGCCGGCGCAGAATAGATGCTAGGTTGGCTAAGTTGGAAGGTGCAGGAGGTTGTCGTGAAAACTATCGGTCTTATTCCCAACTGGCGTAAAAAAAATGCCAACCTGGTGGTAGCGAAAATAGATCATTTTTTTTCACAGCGCAGCATCGGCCTGAAAATTGCCGACGCAGCCCGGGTTGATTTTTACAGTGAAACTTCACTGGCTGATCAGCTTGATGACTGGCGCGAAAATATGGAGCTGATCATTGTCATCGGCGGTGACGGCACAATCTTACGGGTAGCCAGGGATTTAGCCTGCTGGAACCTGCCGGTGCTCGGTATTAACCTGGGCCAAAAGGGTTTCCTCGCTGAAATTGAAGTTGAACAGATGGAGCGATTCCTGCAGTATATCGCTACAGATCAATATACCTATCACGAGAGAATGATGCTCGATACCAGTTTGCGCCGCAAAAATCAGGAACTGGCGGCCTATTTGGCTTTAAATGATATCGTCGTTTCGCGCGGACCTTTTTCGCGGATTATCGAGGTCGAATCCTACATCAACGACGATTTTATGGAGAGCTATTCCGGCGATGGCGTAATAGTTGGCACCCCGACGGGATCAACAGGCTATTCGCTCTCGGCGGGCGGACCGATTGTAAACCCCACTATGCAGCTTTTTGTGATTACGCCGATCTGCCCCCACAGCCTCTATAACCGCTCGGTAATCATCAGTGGCAAAGACCTGATCAGACTGCAGGTTGATTCCCGACAGGTAGAGGTGATGCTCACCGTGGATGGCCAGGTTCGCCATACCCTTGAGGATAAAGACCAGATTATTATTAAACGTTCAGAGCAAACTGTGAGGCTTGTTTCGTTCCAGGACTACACATTCTACCGGATGCTGCATCAGAAGCTGAAAGCATAGCTGCAGGGAGGCTGATCGATGTTAATTGAGCTTAATGTATCCGATTATGCCCTAATCGAAGACCTAAGAATCAGTTTTAGCCCCGGCCTCAATGTCTTAAGCGGAGAAACCGGGGCCGGCAAGTCGATTATTATCGGGGCGATCAACCTGCTCCTGGGCGAGCGGGCTGCTGTTGAACAGATCCGCCAGGGCAGCGAACAGACCCTGATTGAAGGAATTGTAAAGGTAGAACCACAGCTGGAGGCGGAACTGAATGTTCTGCTGGAGGACGCCGGGATCAGTAGTGATGCAGAGCTTTTACTGGCCCGGGAGGTTTCTCGCAATGGGCGCAGTGTGGCCCGGGTAAACGGCCGCGCAGTACCTGTTTCTTTTCTCAAAGAGATCGGTCAGCTCCTGGTTGATCTCCACGGTCAACACCAGCATCAATCGCTACTGCGCCAGGATCAGCATATTGAGCTGCTTGATTCATTCGGGGGCGAGGCCCTGGCCGGAGCGCGCAAAAAACTAAACGAACTCTGGCGCCGGAAGGTGGAGTTAAAAAAAGAGCTCTCAGCTTTCGGTGAAGATCATGCCGAGCGTGAAAGGCGCATTGATCTGTATGCCTACCAGGTAAAAGAAATCGGCGAAGCGACTCTCCGAATCGGTGAAGATGAAGAACTGGCCGAGCGAGAGAAACTGTTATCAAATGCCGAAAAAATTTGCACCGCTGTGGCCCGGATCTATATGGACCTGTTTAGCGGCGAGGAAGAGGGTTTGGAGCAGTCCATAATTGATCGCCTGGGTCGCTTGTCTGCGCTCCTGGCTGAAGCGGCGGATATTGATCGCACTCTGGAACCGATGCAGGAACTATTTGCTACAGCTTCAGCCCAGCTGGACGAGGTGGCACATGAACTGCGGGATTATCAAACCAAGTTTGATTTTGAGCCGTCAGAGCTGGTTACGATCCAGGAACGGCTGAATCTGATTAACACGCTGAAGCGTAAATATGGTGGGACCATCGAAGGAGTTATTGATTTTGGCAGCGAAGCACAGAAAGAGATGGAACGGTTGCAAAACAGCGAAGCCATGGTGGCAAAGATCGAAGAAGACTTAGAAAAGCTGGCTGTAGAGCTTGAAATAGAAAGCACTGAACTGAGCCGCTTAAGAAAAAAGAGCGCCGCCGATCTTGAACAGCTGATTGAAGAGTGCCTGCAGGAGCTGGCTCTGCCCAATGCCCGTTTTGCCGTTAAGTTAGATCGGAAACAGAATATCACAGTGCTGGGGTTTGATGCCGTGGAGTTTTTATTTTCGGCAAATCGTGGCGAGGAGGTTAAACCGCTGGCCAAGATTATCTCCGGGGGAGAAGTGGCCAGGGTGATGCTTGCCCTGAAAACGGCGCTGGCCCGTCAGGACCTGATCCCCACCTTAATCTTTGATGAGGTTGATTCAGGGATCGGAGGCGCAACAATACAGGCAGTGGCTGAAAAACTGGCTGAACTGGCCCGGCACCACCAGGTGATGTGCGTAACGCACAGCCCGCAGATTGCATCTATGGCCGATTCTCATATCTGTTTATATAAAGAAGTAAGCGGGGAGAGAACCCTGACCCGGGCTGCCCTGCTTGGCAAAGATGAAAAACGCCAGGAGCTGGCCCGGATGCTGGACGGGGCTGCTATCGATCAGGTCAGCCTGCAGCATGTCGATAACATGCTTAAACGGGCAGAGGAATTTAAAAACCGGGAAATTATAACTTAACCACAGGAGGCTTCCCATGCGGCTGGAAGATATGATGACGCGTGATTTTGCCACGCTGCGACCGGAAGACAGCCTGAAAGACGCGATTAACCTTTTGCGCAACAGTCAGCGCGGTGGGCTGCCGGTTCTCAACAGGGATGGCTCGCTTGCCGGGATCTTTACCAAAACCAATCTTTATGATGCCCTGCTGGAAGCCGCCGGTCTGGATCAGCCGGTCAGCGGCTATTTCAACAGCAATGTGGTTAAAATTTCAAAAGAACTTGACTATCATGAGGTAATCGACGCTGTCAGGCGGATACCGGTCGGGACCGGGGTGGTAGTCGACCGAGATCAGCGGGTTGTCGGCCTTTTTACCAAGGTTGAACTGATCACCTCTCTATGCGCGAGAGTAACAGCGCTTCCACTGCGCAGGCGGTATCCGCCAGTGCGCCGCAGGATAGGGATGTAACGGTCTATCGCCGTCAGCGGGAAGCACAGGAAAAAGAAGCGATTCTTGATGCGCTCAGGCAGGCTGCCGGTAACA
>CAYGHB010000065.1:0-8094 GCA_964349375.1 uncultured Syntrophomonadaceae bacterium
CTGAATCATCTCGTGCAGATCAATGAGGTCGCCGTCCACGCCGTCAAGCCCCTCACTGCGAGGAGTAGTTTGTGTTTCAGGATATACGCTTTCAAGTCGGCATAAGGCTTTTCTGGTTCACGATATGCACCATCGACGTATTTCAGAAATTCCTCTTTGCTCGGAAGATAGCGCGGCTTACCCCTCTGCGCATCACGGATAGCTTCCACATTCTCATCATAATCGTCAAAGTCGGGTTGGAATTCGGGACCAGATATGATTTCGCCAGAGACAGAGTAGTCAACATCATCGGTTTTAGCGAGACGGGTCAAAGCCAAAAGTGCCTCTTCGGATGGTGATTTCTGCTGAAAGCAACGTACAGGCGGCGCAGGCGACGCTTAACAAGTCACTCGGCCGTCCGCTGTCGGCAGTAATAGCTCTGCCTGAAAGTTTTAGCGTGCCAAAGCGAGAAGCTCTCGATTTGCAAAAAGGGTTGACTTGGGCGAAAGCCGGGCGGCTGGAAGTAATTGTGGGCAGAGAAACGCTCCGCGTCAGGGAAAGGGAGTTAGTGCATGGTTTGCACACTTTAGACTCTGCTTCCCAACGAGAAACGGAATTGGCGGTGGAAGAAGCGCGTTTACAGCTACAGATGGCGGCGGAGGCAGTACGCTTAGAAGTTTTCCAGCTTTATCACCGTTTGAGCGGTTTAGAGAGGCAGTTGACTGCTTTGGAGAAAGGAGTTCGTGCTGCGGCCGAGGCTCATCGTCTGGCAGTTTTACGCTACCAGGCAGGGGTAGGAATCCAGCTTGAGGTGACTATTGCCGCAGATGCTCTATTTGAGCGGGAGCAGGATTTGTTGCATGCCCGTTATGAAGGCTATCTGGGTTATCTCGGCTGGCGATTGGCCACTGGCCAATCGTTAGAGTGAGGGTGATATTATGCAGGAAATAGGCGATAAAAAGGGGCGCATTGTGGATGCGGCCATGGACATCTTTGCTGAGCGTCCTTATGATCAGGTAAAAGTGGAAGATATTGCTGAGCGGGCAGGCGTGGGCAAAGGGACGATCTATGAGTATTTTGTCAGTAAGGAGGAGCTGTTTGCCGCCATTTTGGAGGCTGGGTTCCAGCAATATTTTATGACACTGGTGGCGGCGGCAGCACCGTCAGTATCGGTCACGGCTAAATTAGAAGCCGTTTTTCGGCAACACCTGGCATTTATTAGTCAGCATGCGGCAGCGGCCAGGATTATTATCGGCGAACGGCCGGCGACTAGGCCGGAATTGAGGGGGGCGATGGTTGAGCGCTACATGAGGCTGGGCAACTTCTTGGAGGAGCTTTTACAAGAGGGGGTAGCCGCCGATGATTTCCGTCCCGTAGATACTGCTGTTGTAGCCCAGGCAATTATGGGAATGTTTTCCACCTTGCTTCTTTTTGTCCTTTTTGCCGGTCAGGCGCCGAGCGCCATGGAAGAACATGCGGGAAAGTTACTTGATTTTTGTTTTTTAGGCTTAGTTCAACATAATTAACCCATTTTGCCGGTCAGGTATGCCTCCGTCCGTACGTCCTTAGCGTTTATAAGCAGTTCGGCCGTGGGGCCGGCCTTAACCTAGTTTACCGTTTAAAACAAAGGCCGTTTGCTGGGAGATGCGGGCGGCCTGTTGCATATTGTGCGTGACAGTGATGACCGTATATTCGTCGATGATGAGGGAGGCTATGGTCTGTGCCGGAGCCAGCAAGAAAACGGGGATGGCATTGCCGATGAGCATGGCTACGGCGATAGATTCGCCGATGGCCCGGGCCGAGCCTTAATAAAAGTGCTCCCGTAATGCCGGGTTTGCTGTTTGATAGAACTACTTTGGTAATCATTTCCCAGCGGGTGGCTCCAAAAGCAACCAGCGTTTCTCTCAAACCTAAAGGTACCGCCAGCGTCGCCTCTGTCGTAAAATCATAGGGTGGCAGGTTTTTTTTAGAAAAGGGCGAATAAGTTTGATTAGTGTTGTATTCCCGCTTTCGGAAGAGGAGAAACTTATCTGAGAGGAATCAGTTGATTTTTTTAGAAAGGATGTGAAACTATGGGCATTGGCAAGGCGCGAGGGCTTCTTTATCTGGCAGCCCGTCTCCTCGGTGATGCACAGGCGGTTAAGAAGGGCAAGGTTGGCAAGCGGATTGCCCGCCGCACAGCAGGGAAGGCTACGGGTCGGATGCTACGGAAACTATTTAAGTAGGTAAAGAAGGGGGTAAAGAAAGTTGCTAAACAGAGTAGCAACGTAATCATTTAGTAGTGGGCACGAGCTGGAGGGGCATTTTTGCACAGGAGCTTAGGTTTAGTTGCCATGCCTGAGAAAGGAGAAAGGCCATGAGTGTTTTAGCTCGGATGAATACGCCTGTCTTTAAAGCTGAGGGTATTCCAGTTGTGGATGATGCTATATATCGGTTAAGAGTCTGGGGGTTAATTGAAGGGGAGAGGGAGTTTTCGCTGGCTGAAATAAAACAAATGCCCTTTACCCGCCTCGACGCACGGCTAACATCAGTTTCGGGCTGGTCTGTCCGTGCCGACTGGGATGGTGTCCTCTGGCAGGAGTTCAGTCAAAACTTTCTCTTCAAGTCTTCGGTTAAGCATGTCATGTTTACTAGTGTTGGCGGGTACAGTACCAGTCTCCCGCTGGCGGAACTTAATGAGCGCGTGATGTTGGTCTGGGCCGTGAATGGGGAACTGCTGGAGAGAGAGTACGGTGGTCCGCTCCGATTGCTGGTGCCCCATCTTTGGGGATATAAATCCTGCAAGTGGCTAGGGGGCATTGAGTTTCACGAGGAAGAAAGAGGCGGTTTCTGGGAGGACCGCGGTTATGCCCGGAGCGGTCGGATTGAGCCCGGGCTAACTCTAGACATCAATTCGCGGACTGAACGACCTATCAGTGGAGGCAAAGAGGTAACGGAGTTCTAAACCAAGTGGCTGCCGGTGCTTCTTTCTTCCGGATAGCTGGCAAAGTTTTGATGAGGAGGTTTATTGGTGCTGCAATGGTACAAATTTGCATCGGATGAAGCATTAAAGTCTTTAGCTAGCTGCCGGGACGGTTTAACGGTTAAAGAGGCAACAGAGAGGTTGGCTCGCTACGGGACAAATGAATTAAAGGAAAAAAGAAAAAGAACATCTATAATGTTGTTCCTCGGCCAGTTTAATGACTTTTTGATTATTGTGCTGATTGCGGCTGCCGTCATGGCGGGGCTGGCTGGTTCAGCCAAGGACGCTATCGTGATTTTGGCTGTGGTGGTATTGAACGCTGTCATCGGCTTTATCCAAGAACATAAAGCAGAAAAAGCCATGGCGGCTCTAAAGAAAATGGCGGCACTTACCGCTACCGTTTTTAGAAGTGGCGCTCCGTCGCAAATAGAGGCGGCGTTACTGGTGCCCGGCGACATTGTCCTGCTTGATGCCGGCAGGGTGGTGCCCGCCGATATGCGCCTGGTGGAGACGGCGCAGTTGCAAATTGAAGAGGCGGCTCTGACAGGAGAATCGATAGCTGCAGAAAAGCATATTGAGGCTATTTTGCTCGAGGGTAGCCTGCCCCTTGGTGACCGGAAAAACATGGCTTATAACGGGACTATTGTGGTTGGCGGTCGTGGCGTGGGGGTGGTGGTGGCCACCGGTATGGAGACAGAAATAGGCAGAATCGCCACCATGCTCCAAGATGAAAAGGAGATTAAGACGCCGCTACAAAAACGGCTAGCCCAGTTTGCCAAAAAATTGGCCGGAGTAATCCTGCTGATTAGTGGCATCGTCTTTGCCATGGGGGTGATGCGGGGTGAGGACGTGGTGACCATGTTCCTGATTGGCATATCGCTGGCAGTTGCCGCCATTCCGGAAGCGTTGCCTGCCGTCATCACTATTACGCTGGCTTTGGGTGCAAAAAAGATGGTTCGGCAAAATGCTTTAGTTCGCAAACTGGCGGCGGTGGAGACTTTGGGTTCGGTTACCTATATTTGCTCTGACAAGACAGGCACACTGACGCTTAACCGGATGGTGGTAGAGTCAGTTTATAGCGGAGGCGCGTTCGTTTCCGATGGAGAAATAAGTAACCATAAATTACTTCTTCAGGGTATGGCTCTTAGCAATGACGCCCATAACAGCTCTGGGGAGGAAGTTTTTGGCGATCCAACGGAAGTTGCGCTTTACAATTATGCCAGGAAACATGGTTTCCATAAAAAAGAACTGGAGCAGCATTTCCCGCGTAGCGGGGAGTTGCCGTTTGATTCAGACCGCAAGGCCATGACCACATTCCATCGTGCTTCTGACGGCCAACACCTTTCTTTCAGCAAGGGTGCTGTGGAAATGCTGATAGAAAAGTGTAGTCTTATGCTAACGCTTAATGGCCCGGAAACCCTTGATAAAGAGCAGATTTTGCAGGTCGCTTCTGAAATGGCGGCTACAGGTTTGCGGGTGTTGGCTCTAGGGATGCGGCATTGGCCGGAACAGCCGGGCAATCCAGAGCCGGCAGAGGCGGAAAACAACCTGATTTTGCTTGGATTAATCGGCATTATGGATCCGCCGCGGGAAGAGGCCAAGGAAGCGGTGGCTATGTGCCGGACAGCCGGTATCGTCCCTGTGATGATCACCGGCGATCACCCGTTGACCGCCGAAGTGATTGCCAGGCGGCTTGGCATTTTAAATGATGAATCGGCTGCGGTTGTTACCGGTAGCGAGTTAGAGAAGATGTCAATGGCTGAATTTGTTGGCAGAGTGGAACAAATTCGAGTTTATGCCAGAGTAGCACCGGAACAGAAGTTAAAAATCGTCAAAGCACTACAGGATAGAAACCAGTTTGTGGCCATGACGGGAGATGGAGTTAACGATGCCCCTGCCATTAAGCGGGCAGATATTGGGATTGCTATGGGCATTACCGGTACCGATGTTACTAAGGAAGCGTCAGCCATTATCCTGTTGGATGATAATTTTGCCACCATCGTTAAGGCGGTGCGGGAGGGGCGGCGCATTTATAATAATATTTTGAAGTTTATCAAGTACAGCATGACCGCCAACGCAGGCACCATTGTAGCCATTTTCTTTGCTCCTTTTTTCGGACTGCCACTGCCCCTTTTGCCTATCCAGATTCTTTGGTTGAACATGTTGACTGATAGTCTGCCCGGACTGGCGCTGGCCGGCGAGCCGGCGGAAAAGGATGTGATGCATAAGCCGCCGCGCAATCCCCAGGAAGGGGTTTTTGCTTGTGGTCGTGGCTTGTATATCGCTCGGTTCGGCTTGGTTATCGGCTGTGCCGCTCTCTTCCTGCAGGCTTATGCCAGCAATGGTAATATGGCTTGGCAGACCATGGTTTTCACTTTTCTGGTCTTAAACAGGATGGGGGTAGCGTTTGCCGTCCGTTCCGACTATTTTTCACTTCGGCAGATGGGGCTCTTTAGCAATAAAGCTATTTTTGCTGCCGTGGTCCTTGTTTTTGTTTTGCAATTGGCTGTCGTTTACCTGCCGGTTTTTAATTTTATTTTTAACACCGAACCGTTGTCACTGGCAGAGCTGGGGATTGTGTTACTTCTTTCGCCGGTGACACTTTTCGCCGTGGAGGCGGAAAAGTTTTATCGGCGTCGTCGCGGAGCATTGCTGTCTGCCTCTGTAAATTAGCTCTTTATTCTGTCAACAAGCATATAGGTTAAATTGGGAGTAATAGAAAAGAGAACTATTCAGCATAGGGTTAAGAATTATTACCTGTAAACAAGGGGTTCCCTGACACAGCAGCAAAAATTGAATCAAACATAGGTATCCCTTGTTTGGCTGATGTAGAGACATAGCTACGTATATTGCCAAATGCTTCGTTCCCTTGGTCTGAGCGGAACCCGCCAGATATCTTCTGCTGGAGCTTGCTCATTCGGATATCCCTCTCGGCTTGGTTGTTATCAAAGGGAATTTCCGGATCCCCCATGAACCTAAGAATGTCCTTCTTGTAGAGCTTCATCCGATCCAGCAGATTTCGTGCTTTGGTCCGGGCTGTCCGTCCACGGGTGTTGCCTTTTGCCATTGCTTCCATATCGATAGGATTTTCTTTATCGCCCAAATCAAGAATTTCATCATATCTGAACTCGTATGTTGCAGCTTCTGTTGGCACAAGGGACCCTCCGGCAATATCGACACTCCGTTTGATCGTTACCAGGAGAGATTTCATCTGTTCTGCCCAGATTTGTTTATTGTTTTCAATGATTCCGTTCAGTTCGCGCAAAAGGTGAGCATTACAAAGAGCATGGTTACAATCAGTATATTTGAAGTAAGACTTCCAAAAGTCATGTATGACTGTACCCTTAAATACAGGAAGGATTCCGATATCTTCGGTGGCGGCAAAGCCACGTTTTTCGTGGCTTTCTACATAGGTGAATTGGTCGTTGCCAGCCGTATGAAGCCATAGATTTTTTCCCTTGACCCGGTTTCCCGTTTCGTCTACGTGCAATACCTTGGCTTGTTTTAACTGGTCTTTGATATATTCCATGGAACGATCCAACATTTTACCGCATTCATGGACAATCGTAACCAAGGTACCACAACTGGCCGGAATCCCAAAGATATCCTTACTGACTTTGGAAAGGCGGTCGTAGGGAAGATAGTTCCCCTTGTTTAGACAAACCATGATTGCCTTGTAAACGGGACCATATTGCACGTAATGGTCAACACCAACCGGAAATTCCGCAGTGGTTTGCCCACCACAATGATGACAGCTTTTCTCCACGGCCTGATGTTCGGTTACCACACGAAGAATTTGAACATCCACTACTTGACGGCTTTTGTGTCCTACAACTTCTTGTTGGGAAATATCTAAGCCACAATGGCAACATGTATCCACCTTGTGCTCAATGACTACATCCGGGTTAGGGCTGACTCTTAAAGTGCTACCCTTGTGCCCATGTTGTCCGCCGGGCTTGCGTCCGGTCTTTTCCCGCAAGCTTTTAGGTTTGACAAAAGGATCACTGGAAGGCGGCTTACTGCTATTTAAGCTGTTTTGGCTAACACGAGCACGAAGTTCGGCGTTTTCTCTTGTGAGACGCTCATTTTCCCGGTGAATGGCGTCAAAGTATTTTTGGGTATCAGGGGAGCAATTACGGATTTCAAGAATCACTTCAAGGGGTGGGTGCATTGCAGAGCACCTCCCTGAAATTCTTGCAAAGCGGATACAGGTAAATATCCTTGATCGGAACACGGATGTTTTTGTACCGATCATTACGACTGCGCCCTGTGGTTTCGCCTACCTGGATCCAGTTAGCAGCCTTGTAACAAGTGCCTTTAAACCGTTCCTTTTCTACAAAGGTTTCCAGTAGGTGAATTGGATGTCCATATTTTGTCTGCCAGTCCGAAACAATGCGCCGACACACATGGCCAAGAATGTGGCTGGCTAGGTGGGGAATTTTTACCCACGGCAGTATTAGAAACCGGGAGTTGTTGGTTGTATAAATCAAATTGACCTTGCTGGCAGCACGATCCCAGCCGATAAACTGATCTCTTGGGGCACAAGACCAAGCCGATGATCCGAACAGCAAACATGCCAGCAGTTGCCCACTCCGGCTGTAAACCATATATTTGATGTTCTCACCCACGGTCATGTCAAAACTTAGGTAGTGATACTGAGCAATCAAAGATTTGAATTCGTGTCCTTGTTGTGTACGTTCTTTTACGACTTCGACTTTAATGGGGTGGATTTCCGTTATGTCGCAGGATATCTCCATGATGTCGTGTAGCATGAGTTGGATGCAATTTTTAGTTCCGGGTTTTAACCCAGAATCTCTAATTTTAGCGGGTAAGGTTATAATTCCTTTAGCATCTAGTTTCCGCAGCAAATCTCTACAGGAAATTTCCTTTGGGCGGCCATCATGATGTTGCCAACCCCATAGGTTACATAGTTCAATGGATAGTTTTGTTCTTCCCCAGGAAGGGTTGGTTGAAATAAGCTCTAGTATTTGATCTATTTTTGACTGTGTAATCTCGGGTTTTATTAGCATCGTTTTCTTCCTCCTGATAATAATTTATCATAGATTAGAAAACGAGTCCAGCTTTTTTTTAGCTATGCTGGCGGGTCGAGAACTGGCGTAGTAGCTTAGGCAGGCCTAGTCAGTTAGCTGTCC
>CAYGHB010000066.1:0-2355 GCA_964349375.1 uncultured Syntrophomonadaceae bacterium
GGTATCAATAATGAGAAAGCAGGATGAGAATAGTTTACTTTTTGAGATTTATGGGCCAGTATGCGTCAACAAAGAAGCACTTACACTATGTTATAATTTGATCAGATCAGCGCTTCTTAATAAATCTGGGAGGTTCCTGCCCTTGGCTGAAAAAAAATTGCCACTTGAACAGAGGCCTGCTCAAATTTACAGGAAACCAAAGCGCAGAAAAGTTGCGCTAAGTTTAATATTGAAGATGATCTTGATTGTTTTTATACTGCTTTTACTGATTGGAGGCGGAGCAGTTGCGGCAGTAGTAGTAAACTATGTTAATGAAGCGCCGCCATTTGACCCGACCCAGCTGGCGACATTAGAGACTTCCTATATTTACGACAGCAGGGGCAATGAAATCGCTGCCCTGCATGAAGAGCAAAATCGAATAGTGGTCGGGCTTAACCAAATACCGCAGCATGTCCAGGAAGCTTTTATTGCGATTGAAGACGAACGTTTTTTTAAGCATTTTGGATTCGACATTACTGGTAGCCTGCGGGCAGCGTACGTTAATTTTCTTGCAGGCGAGATTGTGCAGGGAGCCAGCACGATAACTCAGCAGCTGGCGCAAAACGCCTTCTTAACACCGGAAAAGACCTACAGACGAAAAATTCAGGAAATCTGGCTTGCTCTTCAGCTGGAGCGCATCTACGGCAAAGAAGAGATTCTGGAAATGTATCTGAACAGGATCTATTTTGGCAACGGAGCCTACGGTGTCGAAGCGGCCGCCCAGACTTACTTCGATAAAGGAGTAGCCGATTTGAATTTGGCCGAGGCGGCGATGCTGGCCGGTGCGGTTCGCTCGCCCAATTATTATAATCCATTTGATAACCTCCTCGAAGCCGAGGCACGCATGTGGGTTGTGCTGTCCAATATGAAAAGGTCGGGCCTGATTAGCGAAGACCAGCGCCAGGCGGCCCTGCAGGAGCAGCTAAACTATGCTTTGCCGCAAAGTCCGGCATACACTTTTCCCTTTTTTGTCGACTATGTAGTTCACCACGAACTGATTAAAATTTTAAGCTCCATGCCGGGTATTGATTCCCGGCAGGAAGCCTACCAGGCTATCTACACTGGTGGTCTCAGGGTTTATACCACGCTGGAACCTGGCCTGCAGCAGCATGTTGAAGATGTATTGGCCAGGACTGACCTCTACCCTTCAACCATTTACGTTGACCTGCCGCGCGTCAGGGAAGCGGTAAGCGAGCTGCCTCCCGGTCGCGATCTGACGCGGTCACAGCTCCAGGATTTAATGGTGGAAGAGGGGGGAGTGGCCCAACCTCAGGCGGCGATCGTAGTTGCCGATCCGGTAACCGGCAAAATTAAAGCTCTGGGCGGTGGGCGCGACTACCGTAAAAAAGTAGACGAAATATTACGCTTTACCACCCTGCGCCAGCCGGGCTCGGCTATTAAACCGATCATAGCCTATGCTCCTGCTTTTAATGAGGGGGTTTTAGCCGGCGCCGGCTCGTCGCTCGATGATTCTCCCTTTACGGGGCCCCAGGGGTGGAAACCGAAAAACTTTGATAACCGGTTCAGGGGTTTGATCTCTGCCCGCGAAGCGCTTTATTATTCTTATAATGTTCCGGCGGTGCGGCTATTCCAGGCATTAAACCCCCGGGTTGGGGTTGGCTATGCTCAGAGAATGGGAATATCGTCATTTGCTCCTGAAGAGATCGACAACTTAAGTTTAACCCTGGGCGGTTTTACTTACGGGGTTAGCGCTATTGATATGGCTCAGGCCTATAGTGTGCTGGCTAACAGCGGGGTTAAGGTGGATCTGCATACGGTGGAAAAAATAGTCGATCCAAACGGCAGGGTACTTTTCGAGCAGTTTAATGATCCGCAGCAGATTATTAGTCCCCAGGCGGCTTTTCTGGTCAATGATATCCTCCAGGATTTTGTGACCAGGTATCTGGGTAGAGCCCTGCAGATTGACCGGCCGGTAGCAGCAAAAACAGGCACAACAGAGAACTGGAAAGATGTTTATCTTGTTGCTTATACTCCTAACCTTGTCGCATCTTTCTGGATGGGCTATGATGAGCCGAAAATGGGTAGCATTCAGCAGGGTTGGCGTTACTCAACCGCTTTCTTGCGGGAGGTTTTTCTGGAGGCTTTTAAAGATTTAGAAATCAGGAATTTTAACCGCCCCGATGGTATTGTGCGAATGGAGGTTTGCTCCATCTCCGGATTACGGCCCAACGACCTCTGCCGGGCCGCCGGAACGGTGCGCAGCGATTATTTTATCGCCAGGCACTTTCCAAACTGGCTCTGCGATTATCATGCAGATCTTTTTCCATTTCCCGAAGATCCTTTAGGGGAAGAACC
>CAYGHB010000066.1:2455-8077 GCA_964349375.1 uncultured Syntrophomonadaceae bacterium
CCCGAAGATCCTTTAGGGGAAGAACCTGAAGAGCCGAAGCCCGAAGAACCGGTAGAACCAGATCCGCAGAAGCCTGATCCTGAAGACCCAGTTCCGGTGGAGCCTGAACCTCAGGAACCACCCCCGCCCCAACCGCTAAGCTGGTGGGAGCAATATGGTAATTAAAGTAAAAATGGCGTTGGGAATATTCCCGGCGCCATTTTAATGTGTTGAGTGTTGAATTAAATTTTTATCTGACTGTTCCAATTGCTGTCATGTAAACAGCTGTCTCGGCAGTGCCATCAACTTCGATAATGGCATTAACCTCTTCATCAAAAAAGGCGCCGATCTGGCAGGACCCGAGGCCGCAGGCCACGGCGGCCAGGGCTGCGTTCTGGCCGATATGACCGGCATCGAGATAAACATAGCGGTAAGCCCGTTGGTCATACTTCCACTTTGAACGCTCTATCATGGCGCTCCAGACAAGGTTAAAAGCGGCATCCCTGACCATTTTCTGGCTTAAAGCCGCCCTTGCCAGCTCTGCGCCGAAGGAACCCGCTTTGATTAATACCAGGCTGTGATAGGGAACCTGGTAGTGGTAAACTCCCGGTATAAAGCCGATCACCTGGTTAATAACGCAGTAAGTCTCAATCGGGAAGAGCCCCCCGGCTGAAGGTGCAGCTCTAAACTGGTGGTATTCGTTGGCCAGGGTAATGCCCTGTACTGCCCATAGGATCTGAGAAAAAGTAATTTCTGTAACAGCCTTATTGCTGAAATTTCTTTCCGATCGGCGATCTTTAATCACTTTAAATAGAGGCATCCCCCCTTCCTCCTGCGGTTTTAGCAGCTCAAAACGCTTTAATTTCGGTGGGTATTTTTTATAGAGCGGGGGCTTGTTTGCCCAATCGAGGGTCTTGCCGCCCAGGGATTCTCGCCTGTATTTGCTTAATTTTTGAAAATCGTCACCGTAAGTGATCAGGATCACCCCTTCGTTTTCTATATTGTAACATAAGCAGGAATTTAGCCGAAATAATTGAAAGATTAATAATTAACATCCTAATCGGAGGTCAGGTAAATGGAGAAGAAATGTATCAATGTTGATGGTTTATTCAAAGCAGGGCCATATTCGCATGCAGTTGAGGCAGGAGGAATGCTTTTTCTTTCAGGGACAGTTCCTGTTGATCCGAAGAGCGGCGAGCCGGCTGCCGGTGATATCGGTCAGGCAACCGCCCGGGTTTTAGAAAACATCAAACTAGTTCTTGAAGCGGCAGGCAGCAGTCTCGACCAGGTGGTCAAGGCCACGGTCTTTTTGACTGACATGGCTGATTTTGGGGCAATGAATGAAGTATACAAAACTTACTTTACGGCAAATGAACCAGCCCGATCCTGCGTAGCGGTAAAAGAGCTGCCCGGTAAATTCCCGGTTGAAATTGAGGTAATTGCTCTAAGATAAAAAATACTGGAGGATGAATAAATGGCTATCTGCACATCTGATCAATATCGGGAAAGAATGTATAAAATGCGTAAGAACATCTATATGGGCGGAGAACTGCTTGGCAGAGATGATCCACGCCTTAAGCCGGGTCTTGATCTGATTGCCAACAGCTTTGACCAGGTGAGTGATCCCGCGGTGAAAAATGTGATTACCGCCACCTCGCATCTGACGGGTGAGGAGATTCACCGTCTCTGTCACATCCATCAGAGCTCTGACGATTTGCTTAAAAAGCAGGAACTGACCCGTCAGATGTGTCGCAAAGCGGGTGGATGCATCCAGCGTTGCATGGGGATCGACGCTCTAAACGCTATTTCAGTTGTCACCAAAGACTGCGACGATACATTTGGCACCGAGTATTATCCCCGCTTTATTGAATTTATGAAATACTTTCAGAAAAACGATCTCGTCGGCAACTGTGCCCAGTCAGATGTGAAGGGTGATCGCTCAAAGAGGCCATTTGAACAGAGCGATCCCGACCTCTATTTGAGGGTAGTTGAAAAAAAGAAGGAAGGCATCGTTGTGCGTGGCTGTAAAGCTCACAACTCCAACGCCCCCTTTTCTGACGAGATAGTGGCAGTACCGACCCGTTTAATGACCGATAAGGATGCCGACTGGGCGGTCGCTTTTTCCATTCCGGCTGATACACCCGGAATCAGACAGATTGTGCGAATTACCACTCCTCGCGAGCGTAAGGAGTTTAAAACTAAAAACTTCTTTGGCCTGGCGGATTCGATGACAGTCTTTGACGATGTTCTGGTCCCCTGGGAAAGAGTGTTCCTCTGTGGCGAAACATACTTTGCCAGCATTTTGGCGATGCTCTTTGCCACTTACCACCGCCACAGCTATACCGGTTGCAAGCCGGCGATGACCGACCTGATTTTAGGGGCGGCAGCCCTCGTTGCCGATTACAACGGGGTAGGCGAAGCTTCGCATGTTAAGGATAAACTCTCAGAGTTAATTGCCACCGGTGAGCTGGTCTTCGCAGCAGGGATTGCCGCATCGGTTAAATCAACCCCGGCTAACTCGGGCACTCACATCCCGAATATTATTTACACCAACGTGGGGCGCTATCATGCTGGTGTAAATCTCTATCACGAGTATGAAACGCTGGCTGACCTGGCAGGCGGTCTGCCGGCTACCTTGCCATACGAGGAAGAGTTTACGGCGGAAGCAACCAAAGAATTTATGGATAAGTACATCATGCGCCGGGATGGGGTAACGGCGGAAGATCAACATCGTCTTTACCGCACCCTTTCTGATATGCTCTGCTGTGCCCATGCCGGAGTAGCCCAGGTAGGCGGGCTGCACGGCGGCGGCTCGCCGATCATGGAGAAGATAGCGATCCGCAATAACTACGATATTGATTCCTGCAAACGCCTGATCAAGATGCACTGCGGGATCGAAAGTTAAGAGGTGTTGAACCGATGCCTGATTACAAAGTAATTATTATCGGCGCCGGACCGGGAGGAACAATCCTGGCTCGCGAACTGGCCGGTCAGGGTGTGACTGTAGATCTCTACGAGAAGGGAAGTCACCTAGAGCTTGGACACGACTGGTCGGACGCGGTGGAACTGGTGGCGCTGGAGGCGGCGGGTTTGCAAATGCCAATACTGGCAGACGGGCAGTGGGTCGGCGAACTGGTTAAGGAGCAGACCGGCGCACCGGGAATATTTGAAAAGCATGCTGTACCCCGCCTGCTGATTTCTTCCCCGGGATTAATCAGCAGCAAGGAAGTTGATTTCAGGATGATTACAACCGACCGGCGTCGCCTGGCTCAGCTGTTGATCGATCAGGCGCTGGAGGCCGGGACCAGGGTTCACTACGGGTACGAAGGCAGGAGGTTATTGTTCCGCGAAAAAGAAGGCTACGGACCTGATGGTGTCGAGGTTTTCGGAGTAAGGGTGGCCAATCTGGAAACAGGCGAAGAAGATGATCTGCAGGCAGATCTGGTGGTGGAATCTTCCGGGTTTAAAGCGGTGCTGCGCACCGGTCTGCCGTCGGAAACAGGGTTGGCTGCAGAATTTAAACCCGCTGACTTTGCCCTGGTTCACCGGGAAGTCAGAAGATATGAACCCGGTGAAGGTTTAGCGGATCCTGTCACCGATTACTACCGTTATGGATTTCATACCGGTTACCAATGGTCGCACATTCACAATGAGCAGAGCATCGATGTCGGAGCCGGAGTAAAAAACGAGCCGGATAAGCCTGATCCAAAGGATCTGATTGAAGAATTTATCAGCCGTCATCCGGCGATTAGAGGCGAAAAGTTAAGAGGTGGTCGCAGCTTATGTATCGTCGGGTCCCCTTTGACCAACTTTCTGACCAACGGTTTTCTGGTTCTTGGCGATGCGGCGTCGACCTCAGTCCCTACTACCGGTTGCGGGGCCGGTTCGGCGATCCTGGCAGCCCTGTGGGCGGCAGGGGTGATCAGCGAAGCTGCAGCAGAGGGCAGAAACGATCTGCAGCGATTGTGGCCCGTTAATGTTAAGTTTTTCCTGACTGATCAGCGGGGAGCCTCTTTTGCGGCCCTCTCATCCTTAAGAACCATGCTGCAGAAATTAACTCACGAGGAGTTGGATTTTCTGTTCGTTAATGATCTGCTTGACGCCGATACTCTGCAGGACGCAGTTAACGGTCGTTTCAAACCACCCGGCCTGCAGAAAAAAATCAGGGCGCTAACTGGAGGCTTTAAAAACATCAATCTGTTGCTGAAGCTTAACAAGGCGGTCTCCGCTGCAACCGCTCTTTACAAGCATTACCTTAACTACCCTACCCAGTGGAATCCGTTAAGTTACCGGCAGTGGATGGAGAAGGCAGAAAAGTTGCATCGCCAGGTTTAGGGCTGAGCTGCAAAGTAATCTAGTTTATTATGTTTTATATTAAAAAGGCGAATGCCTGAGGTTATTTGATAGATAAGTGGAAGCGGGGAGGTTGGCAAATATGGATTATAACGTTCAATATGTTCGGCAGCAGTTTCCGGCGCTTGACCTGATGGTTGATGGTAATAAAGCAGCATTCTTTGACGGTCCGGGTGGAACACAGGTACCGCAGCGGGTAATTGATGCCATGGTTGATTACCTGGTTCGCTGTAACGCCAATGCCGGCGGCAGCTTTTTAACCAGCCGAAACAGTGATTCTGTCCTCAGCAATGCCCGCCTGGCACTGGCGGATTTTCTCGGCTGCGATGCCGACGAAGTGGCCTTCGGCCAGAATATGACCACCCTTAATTACCAGCTTGCTTTTGCCCTTAGCCGTGAAGCCGGCAGCCGCAATGAGATTCTGATCACCGAAATTGATCATGAAGCCAACCGCGGTCCCTGGCTGGCCTTAGCAGAACGGGGCTTTAAAATCAAAGAAGTTAGATTCGATCCGGAAAGCTGCCTGCTCGATCTCGAAGATTTTCGCAGTAAGCTTTCAGAGAAAACTTATGTGGCCGCATTCAGCTATGCTTCAAACGGAATCGGCACTGTCAGCGACGTGCATCAGATGGTCGATCTGGCGCATCAGGTCGGAGCCTTAACCGTTGTTGACGCTGTTCATTATGCCCTGCATGGTGCGGTGGATGTGCGCGCACTTGATACCGATTTTCTGATCTGTTCAGCCTACAAATTTTTTGGTCCTCATATCGGGATTTTTTACGGCAGGAGGGATCGTTTTGAAAGCCTGTCAACTTATCGCCTGCGGGTCCAGTCGGATCAGGTCCCTTACCGGATTGAAACCGGGACCCTTAATCATGAAGGGATAGCCGGCGCCGGTGAAGCGGTGGAGTTTATCGCAGATTTGGGAGAAAAGTTCGGAGATACCGGGAACACGGAAGCGGCAGGGGAGGGCTGTTCGGATCGTCGCCGCCGGATCGTCGCCGGCATGAAAGCGATGGAAGAGTACGAACAACCGCTGGCTCAAAAGCTGATCGAAGCACTGAGGCAGATCGACAGGGTAACGGTTTATGGTCCCCCAGCCGGCTCATCGCGCACTTCGACCGTTTCTTTTACCATCGAAGGTATCAACTCAGAAAAAGTTGCGGCAGAACTCGGTGAAAAGGGTCTTTTTGTCTGGGATGGCCATTTTTACGCGGTTAGGCTGGTTGAAATTTTAGGGTTGATGAACAGCGGTGGTCTGGTCCGTATCGGATTATCGCCCTACAACAC
>CAYGHB010000067.1:0-8008 GCA_964349375.1 uncultured Syntrophomonadaceae bacterium
ACCGTTAATGCGCTCGCCAATAATTATCATGGGGTAGCCTCCTTATCAGGCACGGCGAACCGTGCTACTGTTATTGCTATCTTTTTGGGATGGAGGCAGTTTACACCCCCACCCCGACCCTCCCCCCTCAAGGGGGAGGGGGTATCTTATTTCCACAAATAAGGCGTTTATAACTAGTAACTGTTGTCCTGCATCAGGTCGTCGATATTTGCTTTGACCACTTTCAGAGTTTCGGGGTGGCGTAGGACCATGATATTGATCCCCGATTGCAGGTAAGCCATGGCGGTGGTTGCTTCCCAAAGGATGCCACGCTCTTCCTGCTCGCCCCAGCTGGGCTCATCGGCCTCGGGCTGGTTAGCTTCCTTGGTACGCCAGGACTCAAGGCCCACGTTACCGATCATCGGCATGGCCAGCATCTTGTCGCCCTGAAGCGCTCCGTTGCGGGCCCGTTCCATGATCGAGTAGGAATACTCAATCCCGTAACCGAGCGCAGCGATGGTCGGGTCAACGATGATCCGGTTGGCCATGGCGGTGCTCATCTCGGCGATGAGGATATTCAACTGCTTGCAGATGTTAATGTCGATCGGTGATTGGGCAATGATATTATGCTGGTTAGCCATGCAGGCGCTGGTAACCGCCTTGTAGTTTTCGAGCTCGGCCACACCCATCAACAGGTTTTCGCCGGCAGCAGCTTCAGCGATCGGCGCATAAAGGGTATTGTCGACTTCAGGCTTACCACAACCAACGACAATCAAGGGTACGCCAACTGCTTCGAGCACCTTTTTAACAGCGCCGATACAGTCATCGACGGAAGCGCCTTTTAAGTCAGGGTCTGCGCCTTTCAGGCGGATCTGGATCATCTCTGCGCCAAACTCGTCGACACATTTCTTGGCCCAGGCGCCCGGATCGCTCCAAACATCTCCGTAATATTTTTCAAAGAGGGGGTCCCATTCTTCGGGAACCATATCCCAAACTTCCAGCGCTACTATCGGGCGGTTGGGGATTGAACCTTCAAAGTGAAGATAGGGTAACGCCCCTTCGCCGCCGACGGTAATGGTATGGCTACGGGTGCCGCCCTGGTCCTTGGTAGCGCCGAGGACGACTTCGCCAACTGTACTTCTGTATTTTTCTTTCAGGATTTCTACAGCCATCTTATTACTCCTTTCGTTAGGTAATGCAGGGGACAGTGGGTTTTTCACCCCCACCCCGACCCTCTCCCCTCAAGGGGGAGGGAGTTTTCTTTTCTCTCTCACAAAATCTGAGGTAAGAGGTAGGAAAAGGATAGTTGCTTTTTCACCCCCACCCCGACCCTCCCCCCTCAAGGGGGAGGGAGTTTTATCGCTTATCCCCTCAAATTTAAAGGGGATTTATAACTGTCCCTCATAGCATACAGATTATTTTCAAGCGAAGTTTTCTTTCGAAAACTTGGTAATACCGGAAGCTTCACGCGGGCCGACAACAACTTCCCAGCCCGACTCTTCTTCCAGGGCGCCTTTAAGCACAGCAACGTGGCCCGGTAAGACCAACTTGCGGTGTTTGACCTTATCCTCTACGCCGGATTTCTTAATTGCTGCGGTAATCGTTTCCGCGGAAAACTTATTGTCGGCATAGGCAGTAAGCACCGAAATGCCGCCGGTATCAACGGAAAGGATCCGGCTCGGGATGCGGGAGCTTTCAACTTCACCTTCAACAATAAAGTAAGTAAGCGAGAAGTTGGTGGTCACGTAAACCGGGGAATCATCAGTCGGAGTGCCAATATCGTAAAGTTTGGCTTCAACAGCGATCGGTTTCTGTGGATCGGTGTAAAGGTTTTGCCTCCAGGAGAGCAGCGGCATCAGCTGCTGCTTGCCGGAAGCTTTGAGCACAACGATATCTGCATATTTGCTCAGGTAAGAACCGGCCTGAACCACTTCTTCACGCGGGTCTTCCTTGGAGGTAAAGGCAATAGCAGGATAGCCGAAGGGGCGAAACTTTTTGCGCACTGCCAGGCGCCTGAACTGGGTCAGATCAGCCAACACCTTGCTGGTTTCGCGAACCCCGCTGTCCAAAACGAGCTCTTTGTAATCAAGGGCTACAATCTTCTCGACCAGTTCGGCAGTAGCCTCCAGGCCTTCACCTTTAACCGCCAGCGGGCAGCTGTTGGCTTTGGCCAGTTCGACCATTTTCTCAAAGTTGGCAGCAGTTGCCGCATAAATCAAAGGCTTGCGATCAGCAATGACGCCCAAGCCCGCCTCCATGATGGCCGGATCTTCAGCGATCAAAACCATTGCTTTTTTGGTCTTGCCGGCAACGGTTTCCACGGCGGCTTTGAACTTGCCTGCATCGCCGGAATCGCACTTTACAGCAACCATATCGGTAATGTAGTGCATGCCGACGCGGTGGAACTCCAGCGCTTCAAATGCCTCCGCCTTGGCAGCTACATCTTCGCTGTCACTGATCAACACGGCAACGCCTGTGGGATGAAAGAAACGCTTATCATGACGGAAAATCTCTGTTTCTTCACCGAGTTCGACAACGTTATCTCCTGAGCCGACCTTGACCAGCTTGATCGGGGGAGCAGAGGCGGAATCAAGCGCGCTCTTTGCCTCCTCGGTGACGTGCGGACAGGCATCAAGTGACGCCTTACCGGATGCCAGGGCCATCGCGAAGGCCAGGCAAGTCGGCGAACCGCAGTCTTTACAGTTTGTTTTGGGTAAGTGTTTGTAGATTTCTAAACCGGTTAAACCCATGAACTATCTACTCCTTTCTTATACTAGAACTTATTCTTGGGGACATCATAAATATATACACCCCCACCCCGACCCTCCCCCCTCAAGGGGGAGGGAGTTTCTTTGTGATTCTCACTCCAACAAAGAGGGGAAATCAATCAGAGGTGACTCTTTACGAAAAGAAGCTTCGGTTTCATCGTTGCCTCCACCGAAGCTTTTATCCCTCTGTTACATTAGCGGATCCATGGTCAGGGCCGGGTGACCCTTTTCTTCAAGGAAAGGCAGGATCTCGTCTGATGTAGTACCGACTGTTTCGTCGGCAATTTTGTCTACGAAGTCCGCTCCCAGGCCTGCTTCTTCGGCCCGCTTGCGCAGGTCGTCGCCGAGCGAGTCTTTAAGTTCTTTCGGCATCCAGACCAGGCGCTCAAGGCCGCCGTCGGCGCTGATAAACTTCCTGCTCAGCACAAAGGCCCGTCCGTGACCCATAAAACCGGGAGTCTGAACCCCGCCGCCACAGGTGCCGGCCAGGGTGGAGAAGGTCATCCCGATCGGGGTGTCACCGCTGTATTCGCGGGTGGTAATCATTACCCCGTTAGCCTCGGGCAGAATAGCCATGATGCACTCGAAACAGCCGCAGGAAGTCATCGGCTCAACCATGAAGCTGTACATTGAGCACTTCTCAATCGAGCGGTTGGTGTTGTTGTAAACATATTCATTAACCGATTCCCAGATTCCGTTTTTCTCGTCGATCAGGCCTTCTTTCTTAATCGGACGGTTCGGTCCGGTCGGGTCGATCTCATAGGCCGCCTTGCCGTCAAGCCAGCTAACCGCACCACAGAGCCCGAGACGCTCAGGTGTTACAACACAGCAGTGGTTCGGAGCAAAAGACTGGCAAAGGATGCAGGAATAGAATTCCTCGACCGATTCGTCGGTTAAACCTTTAAGGCGTTCGTCACGGCTGGCATAGAAGGTGCGGGCGTGGGCCAGGCCTTCCTCAACCTTGGCAGCGTCGGTAATCAAAGTTACCTGGACGCGGTCAACGATGGAGGGGAACTCATCCTTGAATTTGGCTACCAGCAGCTCGCCAAAGTGGTGAATCTGGAAGCCCTTGGCGGCAGCATCCTTGCTGATCCTCATCCAGATCGTGTCGCGCTGGGCCATATGCCAGATGCCTTCACCGTAGTTGATCAGATAGTGAATGCGGCGCTCGAGAACACCTTCAAAGTCCTGCTGCATTTTGCGACCGAAGATCTTGACCATGATGCCAAGCGGCAGGGAACCACCTTCAGGCGCCTCATCAATTTCCGGCCCGATCACTTCAATCTTGCCGTCTTCGATCTCATCTTCGCCGACCATTTCAACCAGCTCGAAGGCTGTTGTCCGGCCGCCACCGAATTCAACCCGCATATCGCCTTTTCTGATTACTTCACCCTCGAAAGCAGGGCCGACGGTAATCGGAACAGGGATATCGAGGATCTTCAGCTTGATACCGCGGATTTCCATCGCCACCTGAACGATATCATCGTAATTGGGGTTCGAGACGTACCAGTTGGGGATTTGCTCATCCGCGGCCAGTTCCTGATCGGTGATGACCGGGAAGCCTAAGAAGATGGCAGCAAAGTGGGCAGCCACCTGGACTTCATCAATTTCGCCTAACTGCAGCACAAAGGCGCGTACGCGGCGGCGCTGGTAATCACGGGTATTTTGCCGCTCTCCAGGCGGAATACCGCCGAAAGCGATCCCGGCACGCAGCGCATAGTTAACAGCGTGAATAACCTGGGTAAAGTTCCCGATCGGGAAGGCGATAAAATCGATACCGAGCTTACAACCGGCCTCGATCGCCTGCTCAATAACCTGGTTGCAGAGGAAGATCATAAAACCTTTGCCCTGCAGATCCTGGATCATCTTGCCGACCGCTTCGCTTGATTTACCCTTGCCCATTACGACAGCCTGGCCGGGAATCGTCCAGTCCACCAAAAGAATACCGTAGCGGCGCACAACCGGGTCGCCTAAGAAGCCTGTCCAGGGCTCAACATGCGGCCTGGCGCCGTCCAGATAACGCAACGCTTCGATAATTTCAGCCGAGTAGGCGGCTGCTTCCCCGCAGAGGCGGGCGTTATCGAAGTTTAAATCTTCGTAGATCTGGTTGCGCATCCGGTTTAGGATCGGGGGCAGGTCGCCCAGCTTCTGGACCGCCTCACCACTAAGCGCCCGGATAACAGGCAGGTAGTAACCGGTATCCGGATAGGCAACCGGTTTATCGGGGCCAAAGCGCCTAATGGCCTGGTTAAGCAGGATTTCTGCATAGCTGGTGGCAATTACCGCTCCATCGTATGCCTTCTCAAACAGTTTTAACGGCGGGTTTGACTCGTCAACAGCGCCGTCGAATATTTCATCAAACGATTCTTTCCAGTCTCTGGTCAGAACACCATCTGTACTCATCTAATCGTGCCTCCTTTTTTGCGATTTATTTACCATCCCTTGGATAGTTCAGTTTCGTATTTTTCAGCAGTTTGCCGGTGAATCTTCAGTTTCCAGGAGCGCTCATCAAGAGCCGCCAGGATCTTCTCGGCTGCTTTCTCGGGGTCTTCTTCCCAGATAAAGTAGCCGCCGTAGACGTCCTCAGCAATCTGAAGAGCAATTCCATCTACCAAAGCGCTGCCGGTTACCTCGGGCACAACCCCAACGTGGGTTGGTACACCAAGGGTAACACACCAGCTGCCGATCGATACGGCTTTTTCACTCATCGCTTCCGGTGCGGAGGCAACGAAAGGTACTTTGGGAACGTCAACATTCCACTGGCGTGCCAGGGCTGTGGTAAAGTCGTAAGCCCTGGAGTTATCCACACAGGAACCCATGTGGAAGATCAGCGGTAGGTTTTCTTTTAATTTATCCTTGTTTGCATCATTGAGCATGTGAATGAAGGCTTTAAGTCCTTCACCGGCATACTCTTCAACAGCATCGGCATTAAGCAGTCCAAGCTTGGCAGCGGTGCCGGCGGCACAGCCGGTGGCTACGATCAAAACGTTATTCTTAGCCATTTCTTTCATGATATAGGAGCCGCTTGCATCATGAGGCACGCGCAAGTTGTTGCAGCCGGCGAAGAGAACAACGCCGCGCAGCTGACCTGAGTCAACAGCGTCGGTAACCACTTTAATCGGAGCTTCGGGGTTAACTGCACCTAAGATCTCTTCCATCGCTTCCATGCTGAAACCGGCGGTTACTTTATGCTTGATATCAGGGATATCAACACCCTTGCCCTGGCGCTCCTTAAAAGCTTCGATCGCCAGGTTGATGACCTCTTTAGCTTTCTCGACAGCGTGTTCCTCGCTGAAATCAATATGGTAAGAACCAGGGATCTTGGAATGTGACATAGTAGTTATAATCCTGGTGTGATAACAATCTGACACTGCCTTTACTCCCGGCATGATACACTGAACATCAACAACCATTGCATCCAGGCTACCAGTCATAATCGGCAGCTCCTGGGAGAGGAAGTTGGTCAGCACCGGCACACCCTGGCGCATCAGCACTTCGTTACCGGTACAGCAGATACCCATACACTTAACACCCTTGGCGCCTGCCGCTTCGGCTTCCGCTTTCATTTCGCGGGCCTGACGGACAATCATCTCGCTTAAGAGCGGGTTGTGACCGTGGACGGCAATATTAACCATTTCCGGATCCATAACACCGAAGTTCGCTTCAGTATATACCGGCTTGGGAGTACCGAAGAGGATATCGGAAAGATCGGTCCCGATATGCATGCAGATATAGTCGCAAAGTGATGTTTTTAAACCCTGGAAGATCAGGTTTACAGGATCGGCGTCAACGCCCATGTGGGTCTGGCCCATAGTTTCAGCTATGGTGGTGTGAATAGAGCGGGGTTGGATATTACAGGCATTGAATTTTTCCATCCGCTCTGGTACTACAGTAGTTTCAAGCCATTTACAGGGCTCGGGGGTAATCTTGGTATAATCTGATATGGCCTGCTGCAGAACAGCTTCAAGCAGCTGAAGATCATCTTTACCCTCAATCTCGATACCGAGCCTGGAAGCTACCCGGCGCAGTTTTGCGGGATCTTCCACACCGTAATCGGGAGCCTTGCCTTCGAGCACTTCCATTAAAGCATAGAGCATGTGGCGGCTGTGGTCGGAGTGCGCCGCCGTGCCACCGCTGATAGCCCTGATCAGGTTGCGGGCTACAATAGTATAGCCATGGGCACCGCAGACACCTTTTGAGGATTTCTTGGTTATCCGGCAGGGGCCCTGCAGGCAGATCCGGCAGCAGAGGCCGGTGCGCCCGAAATTACACTGGGGCTGCATTTTTACGTAGCGATCATAAGTGGTTTCATGCTGGCCATTGTTGTCATTAAAATCAATAACTGCCAGCGCCGCCGGATCAATTGTCCTTCTGTTGTCAATTTTTTTCTTTTCTTCGGACATTAAGTGGTTTAACCTCCTTTAAAATTGTGTGTAGCTTTTTCTAATCTGTCCCCTTATTGCCTTTATCTTGCCAAACTATAAATCAAAATGTGAGAACCCTTTTATGGCCTGACACTCACCTCCCGCAAGCCATAGAATAAATTTTTTCAAGGCCGGGCAAGAGGTCGTCTAATTTAGAGACCATCGGTTCGCCACGGCGAGCTCTTTCCAGAACTTGTTCTGAGAAAGGGATCATTCCGGCAAAACGGGTCGCCGGCAGTTGAGATTCGAGATAAGCGCGGTCTTCATCGCTGCGGATCTTGTTGCCGACAAAATAAACCTGACCAATTTTTAAGTCGGCAGCAAGGCTGTCAACCGCTTTGGCGGTGCTGACACCAGCACGTGTGGGTTCTACGACCACCAGCATTAACTCAACGCCTGCGGCAGTGCCGCGGGTCAGGTGCTCAATACCGGCGCTCATGTCGAGGACCACAGCTTCCGGGCGGTCAAGCAGCATCGTGGTCAGGACAGCATTTAAAAAAGAGTGCTCCTTGCAGTAGCAGGAAGTACCGCCCTGCTTGATAGCACCCATCTTCATGAAACGAAGCAGACCGTCGTGCAGGGTATAGCTTTCCAGAACATCATCAACATTGGGGTTTAAGTCAACCAGGGTGCCGCCTCCGGCGTTTTTCGCCTCAATTACATCCTGCAGTTCGGCCAGGGGTCGGAGCTGTTCGAGTTGCTGCAGATCAAGCCCTAAAACCAGCCCCAAATTAGCATCAGGATCGGCATCGACAGCAAAAACAGGCATATTATTTAAGGTGAAACAGCGCACTAACTGAGCGGACACCGTGGACTTACCGGCGCCACCCTTGCCGG
>CAYGHB010000068.1:0-7982 GCA_964349375.1 uncultured Syntrophomonadaceae bacterium
ACCCCGACGCAGGCAAAAATCATCCGGAACGAGGTAATCGAAATCCGCTCATTGTAATCATCGGACATCTCTGCCACCATGCTCGAATAAGGCACGTTAACGACAGTAAAAGCGGTGCAGCCCAGGGCAAACATCAACCCCACGTGCAGGGCGCGGGCCAGCTCTGAAGGATAGCCGGGTGCCACAAACATCAGGAAAAAGGTCAAACCGAAAGGCACTGCGCCAAAAAGCAGGTATGGCCTGCGGCGCCCCCAGCGCGAGTTGGTGCGATCGGAGATTACCCCCATGATCGGGTCTGAGATCACATCCCACAGCTTGGGGAAAAGCAGCACCATGCCGGCCAACGCCGGCTCCACCCCGACAATATCGGTCAGAAAATAAAGCAGAAAAAACCCGCTAACCACGATAAAAAAGTTACTGCCAATATCGCCAATCCCGTAACCAAATTTAACTTTAAATGGTACTGGTCCTGTGCCGGCATTTTCCTGGATAGTCTTTTCCACGGTTATTCTCCTTCTTGACGCGTTATTAGAGATTACTAATCATTCTGCAAGGCACATTGTAATACCTTTAAAGCCTCGCTGAATAATTGATAGAATGTACAGTAGCTTAAATATCATAAAAAGCTTAGAATTAAGTAAGCTTGACGATCTCTGCCTGGAGATGTTCGCCGACGATTTGCTCGTCACCCGCTGGATTAAGCTGGCCCGTCAGCATATCCCGATTGAAGCCCTGGCGGTCAATGCCCTGATCAGGACAGGCGAGGTGAAAGGGGCAGTTGCATTCTCCAGGGACAATCTCGATTCCGGCTCTATCGTTAACCCAACTTTTGAATCGGAAAATATGCCTGACGGCAGCGACCTGATTTCTGACTGGCCGATGTTAAACGGCTTACTTAATGCCGTCGGGATGTCGGATTTAATTGCCATCCAGGCCAACTACTCCATGGGTGAGGCGGTGCATACCGGGGTGACGATGATTGCCGACGGCACAGACGAAGCCGATTTAAGGTTGTCGGTTTGCATGACCGTCGATTCAGGGATCGGAGTGGTCCGCCACGCTCAGGCCGGTTATGATACGGCCAGGGCGGTGGCCGAGGGTAGCGGAAACCTGACCGGCGAAAGCATAAAAGTGCCGCTCTGGTGGACACCAAAGGCCACTTTTGGCCATAAGGATTTGTAGCTCTTATAGGTGGTATGGAGGTTGAAAAAGGGGAGAGGCGAATATGCCTGAAACGAATCCAGTCGATCTGATCATAGCGAATGCGGCGGAACTGATCACCGGCGTAGATGATGGAAAAGATCTTAGCGTGATTAAAAACGGCTGGCTGGCAATCAGTGGTGAGCGTATCACTTCCGTGGGCGGTAAAGAGCAGGTTGAACCCTTCTTTGATCAGCAGATCTCCAGGATTCTAGATGCATCTGGAAAAGTGGTGGCTCCCGGCTTCATCGATTGCCACACCCACCTGGTGTTTGGCGGCTCAAGGGTTGATGAATACGCGGCTAAGCTGACAACTGATGATCTAACCCAGTTGCAGAAGAGGGGCATCAAACCCGGAATTATGGCTTCCGTTGAGGCGATTCGCGCGGCCTCCGCGCATGAACTATTTGAAGCGGCCTTGGAACGCCTCGGGCGCATGGCTGCCGCGGGCACAACTGCTGTGGAAAGTAAAAGTGGTTACGGCCTTGCTCCCGATGCCGAGCTGAAAATATTGGCTGTAAACAGAATGCTTAGTGAAATTACTCCTATTGACATTGTCAGCACTTTTCTCGGGGCTCACGGCTGGCCTGCCGATCAGGCCAAAGCTGATTATATCGAACTGCTCACCCGGGAAATGATCCCCCGGGTAGCTGCCCAGAACCTGGCAACATACTGTGATATCTGGTGCGATGAGGGTCATTACACGGAGGGCGAAAGCGAGCTAATTCTAAAAGCCGCCTTAGATTACGGCCTGCAGCCGAAAATCCACACCGATGCTTACTCCTATATCGGGGGCTCCGACCTGGCGGCAGAGATGAAGATGGTATCGGCCGATCACCTGAACCACACCCCTAAGGCGGTAATGAAAAAGCTGGCGGACGCTGGCGTGGTGGGAGTGCTAATGCCGGCCCTCGACTTCGCCGTTAAACACCCGCAGCCATTTGATTACCTGGCGATGAAGCAGCAGGGCTTAACGGTGGCCCTGGCTACCAACCTCTGCCCCGGTTGCTGGGCCGAGTCTTTGCAGTTTGTAATGGCCCTGGCCTGCCGTCTTTACCAAATGAGCCCGGCTGAAGCTTTGCTCGCAGCAACGAGCGGGGCAGCAAAAGCGCTAAATATGGAAAATGATTATGGCACTTTGGAAACAGGTAAATTTGCCGATATTCAGATCTGGAATGTTCCGGCCAATGAGCATGTCGTTTACCGCCTGGGAGGCAACGTTGTTGAAAAGGTTTATAAAAAAGGAAAGTTGATTGTCGACAATAGCGTCAGGAAGATTGCATCTTAGGGCTTATAATGGATGGAAATTGAACCATAGATGATAGACTTAGCCGTTTGGAGTGGATAAACGATGACTGTGAACATCAATGGAAATACACTTTCACTTGAACAGGTGATCATTGTTGCCAGGCACTATGCAGAAGTTGAACTGGCTGCTGAAGCGCATGCGAATATCATACGCTCGCGGGCCCTAATCGAGCAAATTCTGGCTGAAAAAAAAGTGGTTTATGGTGTCAACACCGGGTTTGGCCTGCTCAGCAATGTTTCGATCAGCGATGACGAGATCGACCAGCTGCAGTATAACCTGGTTGTCAGCTGTGTGGCCGGAGTTGGCGAACCCTTCCCGGAGGAAGTGGTGCGGGCCATGCTGCTTCTGAGGGCCAATTCTTTATCCTCCGGCTATTCGGGGGTCAGGCCGATCATTGTCGAAACGATGCTGGCCATGCTCAATAAAGGGGTGCATCCAGTGGTGCCTCAAAAAGGTTCAGTTGGCGCCAGCGGAGATTTAGCCCCTCTGACGCATCTGGCCCTGGTGCTGATCGGGCGCGGAGAAGCCTGGTATAAAGGGCGGCTGCTGCCGGGCGAAGAGGCCATGAAGCAGGCCGGGATTGTTCCGGTTGTCTTAAAGGCCAAAGAAGGCCTCTCTCTTTGCAACGGAACCCAGGCGATGACTGCTGTTGGCGCCCTTGCCGTTTATGATGCTTTAAAGATTGCCCGTTATGCCGATCTCTTTGGCGCGCTCTCGGCCGAAGCTTTAGAGGCGGTGCTGCTGGCTTTCGACCATAAAATTCAAGACATCAGGCCGCACCCGGGTCAGGTTGAAACTGCCGCCAACCTTAGAGAGTTGCTCAAGGAAAGCGAGATCCTGGCCAACCCCTCGATAAGCCGGGTGCAGGATGCCTATTCCCTGCGCTGCATGCCCCAGGTCCACGGTGCTTCAAAGGATGCCATCGAATACGTGAGACAGGTGATCGAACGAGAAATCAATGCCGTCACCGATAACCCTCTGGTATTTCCCGAAACAGGAGAGGTACTTTCCGGAGGCAATTTTCACGGTCAACCGGTGGCCCTGGCCTTAGATTTCCTGGCCATCGCCCTTTCCGAGCTCGCCAATATTTCTCAGTTGAGAACCGAGCGGTTGACTAATCCGGCACTCAGCATGGGGCTGCCCGCCTTTTTGGTTGAAAAAAGCGGCCTGAACGACGGGTTTATGGTGGCTCAGTATGATCAGGGAAAAGGTCAGCTTTATGACAGTGGACCGGGAGATGAATAAAGATCTTGAAGCAGTGGTGGGGATGATTAAGAATGATGCTTTTGGCATTGCAGGCTTACTGGTGGGAGAGCGTTCGAGCAAGTTGTGATTTTGAGTGTTCCAGTGGTGGGGTTATCCACGGAGTTTCATCGCTATTGGCTCCAATCTTGGGGTAGGGTCCTCAGTTGTTTCATAAATACCTGATATTGAGAAAGGAAGAGATGCTTTGAAAAAGCTTTCTGATAAACTTTCGCTTAATAATCTGACTTTACGCAACAGGCTGGTCATGCCGGCCTTAACTACCAATGCTGCTGCTGAAGGTGGGCTGGTCACCGAATCAGTATTAGATTTTTACAGGAAAAGAGCTTCAGCTGTCGGCATGGTGATTGTGGAAGCAGCTGCGGTCAGGCATGACGGACGACTGGTGCAAAACAGCATTGGTCTCTGGGATGATCAGCAACTGCCAGGCATGGAGCGCCTGGCGGAAACCATCAAAAATAAGGGGGCGGCTGCAGTTGTGCAGCTGAACCATGCCGGAGCCAGATGCGTGCCGCAACCCGGGCCGTTGGCAGGCGCCTCTCCATCCGGATTTCAGTTTCACTCCGATGTTCAGCCCCTGGTCTTGAGCGAGGCCCAGATTGGAGAGCTGATCAACGACTTTGCTGCAGCTGCCGGGCGGGCAGTGGCGGCTGGTTATAATGGTGTTGAGATCCACGGGGCCCATTTTTATTTGCTCAGCCAGTTTGTTTCGCCCTACACCAACCAGCGCGAAGACAGCTATGGCGGGGGTATTGACGGGCGGTCTGCTTTTCCGCTGGCGGTGGTCAAGGCGGTACGCAAACAAATCGGCCCTGACATGGCCATTCTCTACCGCCTGAATGCTGTCGAGCAAATGGTCAGCAACGAGGTTACGGAGGATACCAAGGCCTTCAGCCGGATGCTTGCTGATGCCGGTGTCGATCTGCTGGATGTTTCTTTTACCGGACCGGCAGTCAGGCAGGAACTTGATGATGGCAGCTGGCAAGTCTTAACCTCTTCAGCCCTGACCCGTGACGGCAGGTTTGGGGCCAATATTGATCATCCCGCAACTCTTAAAAACGCATCCAGTTTGCCGGTTATCGCTGTCGGTAAAATGGCCGATCGGGAAGTGATAACCGCTGCTCTTGAACAGGATCAGACTGATCTGATCGCCATCGGCAGGCAGCTGATTGCCGATCCGGAAGTGGCGGCAAAGATGCTTGCCGGCAAATACGAGGAGATCAATAAATGCAAGGAGTGCTTTAACTGTTTTTCAACCATCAGGCGCGGCGAGCAGATGCGCTGCGTCCTCTGGGATTGATTCTGTAAAGTAGCTTTCTGCTCGGTGGTCCCTGGTTAATCAGTCGGGGTTGGGGGTAACATCCGGCTCTACCTGGTAGGCGTTGGCCAGGCTGTTGGTGCCGTTGAACACCTCTACCACGGCTACTAGCTCCGCTATTGCCTCGTTATCCAGACCCAGCCGCTTCACGGCGGCGCTGTGGGAATGGATTCAGTACACGCAATTATTGGTAATTGAAACCGACAGGGCAATGATCTCCTTGGTTAGCTTATCAAGCTTGCCGGGAGCCATTACCACTTTCAGCTTATTCCAGGTTGCTTCTAAGTGATCCGGGTTGTGTTGGAAAGCGCCTGCCAGAAATTCGGCACGAAATCAATCCCTTTTGTAGCCTTGATGTCGTCGTAAACCTGGCGGACCTTTCCCGTTGCCTCCGCATCGGAAACAGTCTTAAAAAGAGCCATTACAAAAACCTCCTTGTCGCTTTATGATCTCGCTGTTGCACTGCCCATTCCGGTTTTTTTAACACTCATATTAATCTATTTTAGCAGATATCCACGTCTGGCCGGACCTTCAGTCTCTTCAGTAGGGAAAAACAACCGGCAGCAGCAGGATGCTGACCACCAAAACAATCAAAGCCAGGGGCAAGCCGTTTTTTAGGTAATCAGTGAAACGGTAGCCGCCCGGGCTCATGATTAGGACGTTGATCGGGTGAGAGACAGGAGTCATGAAACTGGCGGCAACCGCATAGGCAATACCCATCACGAAGGGATAGGGGGATAAGCCAAGACCGGCGGCCGAGGCAAGGGCGATCGGTGTCATCACCACAGCATTTACCGCACTGGGCATAAACTGGTTAAGAAGCAGGGTAAGCACCATGATCCCGGCCAGGACAGCGGTCGGACCATAATTTCCGGTAAAGCCGATCACCTGATCGCCGATTAAATTTGCCGCGCCGGTTCTGCCCATGGCCAGGCCTAAAGGCAGCATGGCGGCGATCAGAAAAACAGCTTTCCACTCAATCGAGCGGTAGGCATCTTCGGCGCTCAGGCAGCGGGTGATAATCATCAGCAGCGCTCCCGCAATTGCGGCCACATAGATTGGCAGCCAGTTTAAAATGACCACGGCCAGTACGGCGGCCATGATTAACCCAGCCAGCGGCGCTTTACCGGTGGCCGGTTTCTTCCGGTAATCGACGTTAAGGATCACAAAATCGCTGTCCTGCGCCAGGACCTGAAACCGATCTCTTGTTCCGTAACAGAGTAGGGCATCTCCAAATTGCAGCGCCATATCATTAAGGCCCGTCCGGTAAGCACGGTTGCCACGCCAGATAGCCAGCACCGAGATGCCGAATTTCTCACGAAAATTCAACTGGCGTAAAGTTTTACCGGTTAAAGCAGTGTGCGGCGAAAGCATAATTTCTACAACGGTCAGTGATTCAGTCTCTAAGTCTTTTAAATCAATAGTTGGATTGCGGTCAACGATCAGCGTTTGATGTCCGCGCAGAACTTCAATATCAAGCGGGCGGCCTTCAACCACCAGTCGATCATTTTCTCTAAGCACAGTTTCAGGGCCGGGCATTAAAAGCTCTTCACCGTTGCGGATAATATTCAGCACGGTGATGCCATATGCTTTTGCCAGGTGAGACTCTTTCAGTGAACTGCCGCCGAGCGGAGAACCTTCCGGGACACGTAAATAGAGCAACCGCTCATTGAGCTGGTAAAGCCCGGGATCGCAGGTTCCTTCCGTGCAGATTGCACTGTCTTCCTGCAGTGCTTTTAATCGTTCAGTCTTCCCCCGAAAGATCAGACGATCGCCAATTTCGAAGACGGTATCCCGTAAATTTGTCCGGCGGATTTTTTCTCCGCGCCGGTAAGCCAGCAGGGTAAGACCTAAAGTTTGACGGGTATTTAGCTCTACCAGCGTTTTACCCCTGAAGGGAGATTCTTCATCAATCACGATCTCGATCAGGCCGATTTGTTCAGAAAAGAGGCAGGAACTGTCCGGGCTTTCTTCTTCAATCATCACTACCGGTTTGCCGCTTAATTCGTCGATCATATCAAGGCGTCCTAAAACAAGCAGGCGGTCTTCGGCTTTAAGCTGCAAGCCTGGTTCGGGAATAAGATGATCTCCGTCATCGCGCTTTACACTTAATACGTTTAAGCCGAGGGCTCTGCCGAAACGGCTGTCGCTTAATCTTTTTCCAGATAGCGGGTTGCCTTCGGGGATCGTCAGCAGGGCTAGCCGTTCCTTTAGTTCGTAATCCTTCCTGTAGTCACGACCGGGTGAAACTGCTTCCACTGAAGGGCTGTTGCGCTCGGGCAGAATACGGCGACCCAAGAGCAGCATATAAATGATTGATACTACTAAGATGGCAAAACCGACCGGGGCAAAGTCGAAGAGGCCGGGTGGGCGTAAACCCTCTTCACGAAGGAAGTCAACGACCACCAGGTTGGAAGAGGTGCCGATTAACACAATCATTCCGCCAATGGTTGTGCCATAGACCATCGGCAGCAGCAATCGTGAAGGTGGTTTATCGCTGCGCCGGGCAATATCTAAGGTAACAGGCAAGAAGATCGCGGCTACGCCCACATTGATTACAAAGGCTGATACAGCAGCGGTGCTGCTCATAATTGCGGCTATCAGTCGTTTTTCGCTTTTACCGGCCAAGAGCAACAGCTGGTCGGCCAGGCGGGAGGTGACCCCGGTGCGGGCCAAACCGGCCGATAGAATAAAAACGGCCCAGATTGTAACCACCGCCGGGTTTGAAAAGCCTTGGATGCTTTCTTCCGGTGTGACCAATCCGGTGACCACGAGAAGCACCAAAACAAGGAGGGCAACCAGATCAGCCCTTAGCAGTTCGGTAACGAACAATATTATGGCCATAAACAGAATGCCGAAGGTCAGGGCGATCTCAAGGGTCATTTAACTGGT
>CAYGHB010000069.1:0-1921 GCA_964349375.1 uncultured Syntrophomonadaceae bacterium
AACATGATTTTTCATCTGTCGGCAATTCAAAATTATTTCATGCGTCAGCTCTGTGTTTCAGCCGCCTAGATTGCAATTAATTGTTATAAATGGTTTAATTAATCGCTGTGGCTAAAATATTAAATTTATAGAAACAGGAAATGGTGAATTGAGATGGTGCTTAAAGAAGCGGTAAAAATCAGGAATATTGCGATCATTGCTCATGTAGATCATGGAAAGACTACCTTAGTTGACGGTTTGCTCCGTCAGGCCGGGATCTTCAGGGATAATGAACGGGTTATCGAGCGAGTCATGGATTCCAATGATCTCGAGCGGGAGCGCGGCATTACTATACTATCCAAAAATACTGCGGTTACCTACGGCGAGACGAAGATCAATGTAGTTGATACGCCGGGGCATGCCGATTTCGGTGGCGAAGTTGAGCGGGTGTTGCGGATGGTTGATGGAGCGCTCCTTCTGGTAGATGCTTTTGAAGGGCCGATGGCTCAAACAAAATTTGTCTTACGCAAGGCCCTGGAAGTAGGACTGCGCATCATAGTGGTTATCAATAAGATAGATCGCGCTGAAGCTCGTCCGGTGGAAGTTCTTAATGAAATATTTGATCTCTTTGTTGAACTTGAAGCTGCGGACTGGCAGCTTGATTTTCCGGTGGTTTATACTGATTCTCGCCGGGGTACAGCTTCAACTGATCCGGAGCTGCCGGGGGAAAATCTTCTACCTCTTTTTGAAAAAATAATTGATGAGATTCCTGCTCCGACAGTTGATCCCGGCGGGATTCTGCAGCTTCAGATTAATACCCTTGATTACGACGACTATGTTGGCAGGATTGGCATTGGACGAATTAGAAACGGTTTGCTCCAGAGCGGGCAGATGATTGCTCTCTGCAAGCAGGATGGATCGATTGAGCAATTTAAAACCGGTCTTCTGTGGACTTATGAGGGCTTAAAGCGCAAAGAAGTAAAAGAGGCCGTAGCCGGGGATATTGTGGCTATTGCCGGTCTGGGAGATGTAAATATTGGCGAAACAGTAAGTGATCCTTTGCATCCGTTGCCGCTGCCCCTATTATTGGTGGATGAGCCGACCCTGATCATGAACTTTATGATCAATGACAGCCCCTTCGCCGGAAGAGAAGGCAAATATTTAACCTCTCGCCATCTGCGTAACCGTTTGCTGAAAGAGGCGGAGACTAATGTCAGCCTGAAGGTAACCGAGACCGATTCCCCAGATTCATTTGAGGTTGCCGGCCGGGGTGAACTCCACCTGGGGATTTTGATTGAAACCATGCGGCGGGAAGGTTATGAACTGCAAATTTCTAAACCCAGGCCGATTTTGAAAGAAATTGACGGTAAGATTTGTGAGCCTTACGAAAGAGTCTACCTGACCATACCGGAAAACTACTCCGGCCGGGTTATCGAAAACCTGAACTGCCGTTTTGGAGAGCTGCAAAACATGCAACCGGTGGGAGAAAAACAAATAAAGCTTGAGTTCATAATCCCGGCCCGGGGGCTATTCGGTTTTCGCTCAGAACTGCTGACCGATACCAGGGGCGAGGGTATCATGCATCATCTTTTCAGTCACTACGGACCATGGAAAGGCGAGCTGCCCGGTCGCAGCAGGGGTGTCCTGATTGCCTTCGAAACAGGGGAATCATCCGCTTATGGACTGCACAATATTGAAGATCGGGGAGTACTATTTATAGCGCCTGGCGAAAAGGTTTACGCCGGCATGGTCATCGGTGAAAATGCCAGGGAAGTTGATCTGGATGTCAATGTTTGCAAAAAAAAGCATTTGACGAACATTCGATCTTCGAGTGCAGATGAAGCGATCAGGCTGGCTCCTCCGGTTTTGTTTTCACTGGAACAGGCCATGGAGTACATTGCAGAAGACGAGCTGGTTGAGGTTACGCCATCGGCAATCAGAA
>CAYGHB010000069.1:2021-7930 GCA_964349375.1 uncultured Syntrophomonadaceae bacterium
ATGGAGTACATTGCAGAAGACGAGCTGGTTGAGGTTACGCCATCGGCAATCAGAATGCGTAAAAGAATTCTCGACCGCAATCTGCGCACCCGGGCAGCAAAACGTGGCGCATAGATGCTTAGCTGTAAAGGCTACCCTTCACAGCAATTTCAGATTAAGGCATAAACTAACCCGAAATTAACAATAAATTATTTGGCTGACAAAGGGCAGTTACCCAGATGACGCGATCGCGTCACCTGGGTAACGCTTTTGGTGATGGATGTTTTTAAATCCCGAAGGATACCTCTTAATTGTTACTCATCTATTCCATAAAAAAGCAGAAAACCTATGATCCACTGGAGATAATTATTTTTTTTATTATCTTTCTCTGCTGGGCCATGTTGGCACAGTCTTTGCTTAATAATATAACAGGAAGAAAAAATAAGAGGAGGTAAGTGAAATGACAGTCAAATGCTTAAACTGGAAAGAGAGCGAAGGGTTGAACGGAACGGTGGCCTTCTGCAGCGTGGCGGCTTACGGAGGGAAACTGACGGCAGGTGAAGCAAAAAGCTGCGGTTGCACCGGGTTGAAAAGAGAAGCCTGCATGAAGGCGATGGTTGCCGGCAACGGTTTCGGGTTGGTGCCGGAAGTTTACGAAGAGGTAGCTGTAACTGGAAACTACCTGGTAAAAGAAACCGCATTCGGTGTGGCCCTGTGAAAGTGGCTCAAGCAGGTTCAAGCGGGCGGGGTTGCCCGGAGCCCGGTCTAACTAAGTTACGACCGGGTTGCCGACAGCTCCGCTCCGCATTATTCTGCAAGGTAAGGCATTAAATAGCACCTCTTGGTTGGCGGGCACTTAAGTTTGCTATTCGTAGCAGAAGAGCTTTGGCGCCCGCTTCTTCATTCATTTCTCAGGATTTTTTAGCAATTGCTGTGACCTTAGCTTAGCCCATATTCTTTTTCTGATCACGATCAGTTTTACAGACCTGAAATCGATTGTTGCAGATCAGATCAAGGCGCTGTTGCAGAGGATTTTTGCTCTTGCAGGCGAATTGATCAGCAACGATGTTGAAAAGGAGAGAAACGATGGAAGAACCGAGGATCACGATCATCGGCGGTGGTGCAATTGGTGGTATAACGGCAGCCTGGTTGGTTCGTCGGGGCCTCAGACCGACCGTTGTTGAAACCTGGACTGAACATCGGCAGGCGATGCTTGGCGGCCTTAGGGTGAGTGGTTGCCGGGGTAGTTTCACTGTTGACCTTGAGGTGATCGAACCCCGGTCTTTAAAGGGTCCGCTGGAGCTGGTTTTTCTGGCGGTTAAATCAATGCATACGGAAAGTGTTTTGCGCTATATTTTGCCATTGATGAATGAAAAATCAACTGTGGTTTCTCTGCAGAACAGCATCAATGAAGACTTGATTGCCGATTTAATTGGGCAGGAGCGGACGGTTGGCTGTATAGTGGGTTGGGGGGCTATTACTGAAGGTCCGGGACTGCTGAACCAGGCTTCACCTGGCGAGTTTGTGATCGGCCGGTTAAACGGGCGACGGGATGAAAAAATAGAGCAAATCGACGAAATTATGGGCAAGGTAGCTGAAACATATGTCACTGATAATATCTACGGTTTTCTCTGGTCCAAGCTGCTGGCCAACTGCGCTATATCCGTGGGGGCGCTGCAGGGCAAAACAGTGGCTGAAATGGTCGCTTCGCCGGAGGCCTGCCGGGCGGTTACCGGCATCGTGAGCGAAGTAATGGCCGTAGCCGGAGAATTGGGCATAACCTTGGAAACTGTGAATCTGCAGTTCAAAGCGGACTTCTATCTCGATCAGAAAAGTTTTATTGCCGAGAGTCTGCTGAACATCCTCAGGGAAAGCCACGGAGCGATATTGCCGACAGCCTACCAGGATTTTTTACACAATAGACCGCTCGAGACAGTTTATATCAACGGTTACGTGGTTAAAAAAGGCGAAGAAGTCGGCGTAAAAACCCCTCTCAATGCCCTATTAGTGGCCATGATGCGAGAGATTGAAGAAGGCCGCAGGGCTTTTCGGCTTTGAGAACATTCTTGAGCTGAATAAAAAGCAGGGCGCCTGAGCGGGCGCCCCGTTGTGAAATTCTACTAGATGCTAATTATAGCTTTTTACCAGGCCGGTTCGGCGAGGCCGGCGGCAGATCTGCGGTAAGGCATCCAGGCCAGGGCAAATGCCCTGAGCAGGATGTCTTTTTTTAGCGGTTTTACGGTGAACTGCTCCAGCTCTTCGGTAAGAGGGTTCATAGCCTCGGTCAGCAGATCGGTCTCCCGCTTGAACTCTTCCTCCAGCTCCTGCAGCTGCTGGCGAATTGCTTCAACGTTTTCTTCTGCCCTTCGAGCATCTTCCTGGCTCTTCGTCACCCGGCCTGCGCCGCGGGCAGCAGTGGTGGCCCGGCCCAGTGTTGTTGCGCTGATTGGGGACTTCCCTAAAAAGGATCCAAGCACTGTGGCTCCAACTGAGAAGGCAGTTTGCAGTTTATGTTGTTTAGCTTGATCTTCCTTATTCCTGAGGGTCAGCTCGCTGCGCCGGATCCGATCTTCAAGTGTATTAATTCGCGAACTGTATTTCTTCCGCAGCTTGTCAAGCTCTTTATCCCTCTCCTCACGGACGTTCTGCTGTAACCTGACCCGAAAATCGCGTTCCGATTCGCCCGGCTCGGATACCTGCTTGTATCTCCGGCTCTGCATCAGCTCAACCATCTCATTGCGGTGGATCCAATCGACAAATTCACGGGACCAACCGGTATAGTTCTTTGTTTCCGCCGCTGATGAAGGCAGCTCCTCGAAAATGGCACCGGGCAGCGGTCCGGTTTCAAGATCATTAAGGGCGAGATCAAGCGGCACTGCATTATTCCAGTCAACCGGGAAAATATCATCTGTAACCGGGGTGGTTAGCAGCAGATCGCGGCTTTTACGCAGGTTAATGCGATCGTTGATGAAGGCAACCTGGGCGCTACCGAGAATCATCGGTCTGTAAACGATAGTTTCTCCCGCGGCTGCTCTGCCTCTGACCGGTATGTAAGCCTGGTTGATGCTCGGGGTGAGGATTGGAGCATTGCCACCCTGCGCTTCAGGCGGGGCTGCCGCGGCACTAACCGGCTCTGCAGCCGGTGGAGCGACAGGTTGGGTGTCGTCGGCTTCTGCTTCCGGTAGCGGGGTATGAACAGGCGCTGCTGGGCTGACTGGCTGCGGTTGTAGCTGAGCAGCAGGAGCAGAGGCCTGTTCAAAGCTGCCGCGCTGGGGATCCATCAGGTCCCTGATCTGGTTGCGGGTCAGCGGGCCGCGTAGGTACGAAAGACACCACCTGGTTTCAAAGATCACGGGGGCATCCTTATGCACATTGTTCATCATGAATACTCTCTGTCCCAGGCCCGAGATAGTTTGCTCCATGGCCTTGCGGTCAAACTTGATGCCCTCTGCGACAGTAGCGCCGGCCAGACCGTCAATCAGGCGCATCTTATCCCTTTCAGTCTGCAGGCGCCCGATAAACCAGGTGCCGGTGTTGGCCAGGCCTTTGTAGTCCAGGTCAACCGGGTTCTGGGTGGTGAGCAGGATACCCAATCCGAAAGCGCGGGCCTGCTTCAACAGGGTTAAGAGCGGCGCCTTGGAAGGCGGGTTGGCAACAGGGGGGAAATACCCGAAAATCTCGTCCATATAGAGCAGTGCTCTCAGGCTGGTTGTGCCGCTTTGTGAACGGGTCCAGCTTAAGACCTGGTTTAAGAGCAGGGATACGAAAAACATCCGCTCGTTATCGCTCAGGTGGGCGATGGAGAAAATCGACATCCGGGGTTTGCCTTTCGGTGAATGAAGCAGGTTGCCAATGTCGAGCGATTCACCCTGCAGCCAGCTGGCGAAACTGGGGGAAGCCAGCAGGTTGTTAAGTTGGGAACCCAGGGCAAATCTGTCTTTTGATGGGTAGAAAGATTCCAGGTTCATAACCCCGACCTGGGTGATCGGCGGATTGTGGATTTGCTGGATCAGCGACGCAAGATCAAGATCTCTGCCCTGCTGCCAGGCCTGGGAGAAAATTGTGGAGATCAGAATGTGTTCGCGGCTGTTGATTGGGTCGGCGGTGATGCCGATCAGACCCAGCAAGCTGCTGGTTGTGCCACTGACCCGGTCCTGGAGCAGCTCGCTGTCTTCAATGATCGCTTTTGACGGTGCAGCAAAGGAATCAAGAATTGATACCGGGATGCCGGCGGTGCTGCCCGGCGTATAGATGGTGAACTCAGCAGCATTTTTTAAGAAGCGAATTCTTTCGCCATCCTGGTTCCAGGAGGCAAGGCCGTTGCGCCAGAGATCGGCCTGCTGGACGGAGTAATCTTCAGGCGAAAGGCCTTTTTTGCGAGCTTCATCCTCATTAATCCAGGGTCTGAAGTCTTCCGGGCGCAAATCGGGAAATGTGAGCAGCATGTTTGTAATATCGCCCTTGGGGTCAATAATTATTGCCGGAATGTTATCGATGGCTGCTTCCTCGAGCAGGCCGATACAAAGTCCGGTTTTTCCGCTTCCGGTCATGCCGACGCAGACGCCGTGAGTGACCATATCTTTGGAATCATACAGCAGTAGGCTATCGCCTGATTTTCTTGCTTCTAAATCGTAATGTCTGCCAAGATAAAAAGCGCCTAGTTTTTCATAATGTTCCATGCATTTATCTCCTCTCTAACGCTATGTTTTCACATTCATGGAAGATCCGAATATGAACTTTCAGTTAATATTAAACATTCCGTTTCATATTCCTGCATTAGAAATAGCAATGGCAAAGTTGTTCCGGCTGAATGTTTTGATTGACATAGAGGGAATAAATGGTTAAACTAATAACAGATATCCTATATGTTTAGTAGATAATATTATGTTTGTTTCGGAGGGTTAGATGAACAGAGCAAAAAATATAATTGATTTGATTGGGCAAACGCCGTTAATCGAGTTATCAAAAATGGCCAAAGACTGTCCGGCAACTGTGCTAGCCAAGCTGGAAACTTATAATCCCGGCGGCAGCATAAAGGATCGCATCAGCCTCGCCATGATTGAGGTGGCTGAAGCTGCGGGCCAGGTTAAACCCGGAACTGTAATCATTGAACCGACAAGCGGTAATACCGGTATTGGTCTGGCGATGATCAGCGCTGTTAAGGGTTACCGCTGTATTCTGGTTATGCCGGAAACGATGAGTATTGAGCGCAGAAAGTTTTTAAAAGCCTTAGGCGCTGAATTAAAATCCTTACTCCCGGGCAGGAAGGTATGAGCGGAGCAGTCAGCCGGGCCAGAGAGATTGCCGGCTCTGACAGCAGCTACTTTATGCCCCTGCAATTTTCCAACGAGGCTAACCCGGATGTTCACCGCCGGACCACGGCAGAAGAGATCTGGGCTGCTACCGAAGGCCAAATCGACATATTTGTGGCCGGTGTGGGAACAGGTGGAACAATTACCGGTGTGCTGCAGGCTTTAAAAGCAAAAAAACCGACATTATACGGGGTTGCTGTAGAACCGTAGGCCTCGCCGGTCTTGTCCGGAGGCCAGGCAGGTCCGCACAAGATTCAGGGGATCGGCGTTGGTTTTATTCCCGAGGCACTCAATCTGGACCTGGTTGACGAAATCCTCTGTATTCCGGACAACCTGGCCCTTGAAACAACCAGAATGTTGATTCGGGAAGAAGGGCTGCTGGTGGGCATATCTTCAGGGGCAGCCTGTGCGGCAGCCCTGCAGCTGGCGGTCAGGGAAGAAAACAGTGGCAAAGTTATTGTAACTGTTTTTCCCGATCTGGCTGAACGATATATCTCTACTGCTTTGTTTGACGAGGAGGATTAATAATGATGAAGCTTTCAACCAAATCACGTTATGCCTCAAGGGCGCTGATTGAACTTGGACTTCAGTATGGCAAAGGCCCGGTTAAGCTTAAAG
>CAYGHB010000070.1:0-7921 GCA_964349375.1 uncultured Syntrophomonadaceae bacterium
ATGGTGGTATGGCGGCTTTCTTCGCTGCCGGGATGGGTTCGGCCAGCGGGGTGCACGATGGTTGGTCTGTTGTCAGCAAACCCAATGTTGCTCCTGGTCAGTTCGTCTACAACTCTTACAAATATTTCAGCAGTTATGGCTATTTCCACGGGGCAACCGCCCGCGACGCCCTGCCGGGTCAGTACATGCGGATCATCAGTGGCAGCTCAATTCAGAACTGGCACAGCAGCCAGGTAGGCGTAATGCCAAAGCCGGGTGAAAAAGGGTATGTCAGTGAAACAATCTCAGCTAGTCGTAGTAAAGCAGAAAAAGATACTGCTAGTAAGGGTTACTTCAGTCATAGCAGCAGCGCCGGAACCAGTGACGGTATAACCAGGGTTTCTAAGGAAACTAACGGATCTACCACAACTATTAATGTTGATGGCTATTCGCAGATCTTGGAAACCTATATCGAGGACAGTGGCGGCAGCAAAGTAGGCTGGTGGAGTTTGCCTTAAGTTACCAATATAAGCTAAAACAATGAGCAAAAAACCTATGGGGCACCCTCTGAATTTAGTTCAGGGGTGCCTTGTCTTATGAGGAGCGGTTGCTGTGGAGTCGATTGGTAAGGGTAGAAAAGTACTGGTGGCAATGAGCGGCGGTGTGGATAGTTCTGTAGCGGCCTTCTTGCTATTGCGAGCCGGTTACAGCCCGGTCGGTGTCACCATGCGCCTCTGGGTCGACCCGCAGTCTGAAGCGCTGGCAGGTGATCAGCAACAGGGCTGTTGTTCACTGGAAGCGGTAAACGATGCCCGGCGCGTGGCAGATTTACTGGGTATCCCTCACTATACTTTTAATCTGAAAGATCTTTTTTACAATACCGTAGTGAAAAATTTTACAGAGAACTACCTGCAGGGTAAAACTCCGAACCCCTGTGTGGAATGTAACCGGCAGCTTAAGTTTTCGTCGCTGTTTGAAAAGGCAGAAGGTCTGGGACTTGATTACATTGCCACCGGGCACTATATAAAAAGTACCTATGATGCGACTGCCGGTCTTTATCGCCTCTACCGGGGCCAAGACCAGCAAAAAGACCAAAGCTACATGCTTTACATGCTCGGTCAGAGGGAGCTTTCAAAAACGCTATTCCCACTGGGCGACTTAACCAAAGAGCAGATTCGTAAGCTGGCTGCGGCTGAAAAACTGCCGGTAGCTGGGAAAGCTGAAAGCCAGGAGATCTGCTTTATTCCCGATAATGATTACCACCGCTTTTTAGAACGCGAATGTCCCGCAGTGCTTCGGCCGGGAGAGATCTACTCGGTCGAGGGAGAGCTTCTGGGGTGGCATCGCGGCATCGCTTTTTATACTGTTGGTCAGCGCAAAGGCTTAGGCCTTACTACCAGGTGGCCTCTTTATGTAGTGAGGATTGATGCTGCTCAAAACCGGGTTATCGTCGGCAGGGAAGATGATCTTAAGAGCGATGGTCTGATTGTTAACACCCTCAGCTTTGTCAGTGGAGTGATCCCTCACGAACTGCTGACGATAAATGTTAAGATTCGTTACCGCGCCCCGGCCGTGCCGGCCATGTTTTACCCGCCGGAAGCAGGCACGGCCCGGGTGCTTTTTAGTGAACCACAAAAAGCTGTTGCGCCTGGCCAGTCGGCGGTATTCTACGCTGCAGATGAGGTCCTCGGCGGCGGGATAATTGACAGAGCGATCTGATTTGCTATTTACTTCTTTCCCATGCCAAAATAAATTTAGAAAAATTATTGTCAGGCAGGAATCCTGCATTATTTCTTGAATAGTAATACTAAAATACAATTACGTGCTACTTCAAGAGAGACACTTTCTTTGGAGGTTGCCATTTAGAGGTTTAATTTAATGAAAAGAGTATGGGGACTACTGGCTATTTATTTAACTGTTTTGCTGGCCCTGCTTTTAGTGGCAGGCTGCGCAGCGGAGCAGGTTGTCGATGAAGAACCGCCCGTGGAGAAAGAAGTTCTTGATACCGGCACACTGGTATTTACTGCCAACGGGGAGGATTTTATCCGGGAGGGTTTTGTCTGTAAAGATGGTTGGGAACTTAGCTTTGATCATGCCTACGTTACATTGGTATCGATATCAGCCTTTCAGACCGATCCGCCCTTTGATACAGAAGTGGGATGGGAATTTGAGGCTCTGGTCCGGGCCAGGATTGACCTGGCTGGAATACATACAGTTGACTTGGCTGGCCCGGACGCCGATCCTGCTCTAGTTGGAGAAGCAGCATCTGTACCGGCCGGCAGGTATAACGCCCTTTACTGGGAGATGGTCCGGGCACCGAGTGGTCCGGCTGAGGGATTTGTGTTGTTGTTGATTGGCACGGCAGAGAAAGACGGTGAAACAATCAGTTTCAGCCTGGGGCTGGATCGCGAAGTTGCCATCCTGGGCGGAGATTATGTGGGTGATGAACGAAAGGGCATTTTGCAGGCCGGCGGCAGCGCCGATGTGGAAATGACTTTTCACTTTGATCATCTCTTCGGTGATTACGGTGAAGATCCTGACGACGATCTAAACCTTGAAGCACTGGGTTTTGGACCTCTCGCTGTCCTGGCTGTCGACGGTGAGCTGGAGGTTAGCTTAAGCGATCTGGAAATGATGCTGGCAGCCGATGATTTTGAGCTGCTGCTTGCGGTGATGACTCACCTGGCCCATGTCGGCGAAGGTCATGCCCTGGCTGCTTTTTTGGACTAAAGTCCTTTTTTGATTATGGTTTAAGGCAGGCGAAGCTGGAATGAGTAAAACGAAAGAGAAAAATATCATTTTCTTCTGGATCAGCTTTTTCTCCTTATTAATCCTGCTGCTGCTTCCGTTAAAGGTTGCCGCGCATGGTGTTGATATCACTGCAGTGCCGGTCAACGCTTTAGAAATAGTAGCTCTTTACGATTCCGGGCAGCCGATGGCCGGAGGCCAGGTAGTGATCTACGCGCCGGATGAACCTCTTGAACCTTGGTTGACCGGCATTTGTGATGAAGAAGGACGTTTTGTTTTCGTGCCTGATTACAGCCGGCCCGGTTTGTGGGAGATTAAGGTTCGCCTGGCCGGGCATGGCGATCTGATCCGGTTTGAGGTTTTAGCAACTGAAGAAGTAATTCCTGCCGGTCAGGGCGGCCTCAGCTTTCTGCAGAAAATAATGATGGCTCTGGTTGTAGCCTGGGGCGCGGTTGGAACTGCCCTTTTTTTTAGCAGGAGGAATAGCTGATGCATATACCTGACGGCATTTTACCGGCATCAGTTGTCCTCAGTGGTTACGCTGCTGCAGGGGGCATGACCTGGCTTTCGCTGAACAGGATTAAAGCAAAATTTAAAAACCCGCGGGTGCTGATCCCGCGTGCATCTTTACTAACTGCCGCTTTTTTTGCGGCTTCTCTGATTCATATTCCGGTGCCGCCAACCAGTGTGCACCTGATATTATCGGGTCTGATGGGGGTTATTCTTGGCTGGTTTGCCTTTCCCGCCATTTTAATCGGGCTCTTTTTTCAGGCGGTGTTGTTTCAGCATGGCGGCCTCACCACCATGGGGGTGAATGCCTGCCTGATGGGGATCCCGGCTTTGCTCGCCGGGGCGCTCTTCCGAACCCGCCGTTATTTTGGCGCAGATCGTAAAGCAAATAACGGCATACTGGCATTTCTCGGCAGTTTTTTGGCCATGATGCTGGGGGCTTTGGCTGCAGCACTACTTTTGATCTATACTATACCCGCCCAATTGGATGTAGCTGCTGAAAGGGCAGCAATCATTACCCTGGCCGGAGCTCATTTACCCGTTGCTTTGCTTGAAGGGGCCTTTACCGCCCTGGTAGTTCTCTTCCTGCTGCGGGTTAAACCTGAACTGTTGGAGATGGAAGAAAAATGATCACCCCTGTTTCCCCCGCTATTGCGGAATCAAACCTGCTCTCTCGTTGGGAAGCCCGTCATAAGCTGATCGGTTTGCTGGCGCTTATCTTCAGCTTTTCATTTATCCGCGAGCTGCGGTTACTGCCCCTGGTGGTCTTGATTACAGTGATCATCTACGCTTTATCGCAGCTTAAATTTTCCTATTACTGGGCGCGCATCCGTTTGCCGGGTATTTTTTTAATGATGTTGGCCCTGATTCTGCCCTTTGGCGCCGGCAGTACCGTATTGGCCAGGTTCGGACCCCTGGCTCTTAAACTGGAAGGCAGCCTCAGTGTTCTGCTGATCACGGTTAAGTTCCTTTGCATCTTTGCACTTGTCCTCGTTCTCTTTGCCGGAACGCCTCTGCAGAAAATGGTCGGCGCCCTGCGCAGCATGGGCTTGCCGGCGCTGTTGGCTGAAATGCTTATCTTTACCAATCGCTACATCTACCAGCTGGCGGTGGACCTGCAACAGACCCAGGTTGCTGCAGGTTTGCGGGGTTTTAGAGGCCGGTCTTTAAAGGCGCTTAAACCACTGGCCTATATTGTCGGCACCCTTTTGGTGCGCAGTCATAATCAGTCGGAGCGGGTTTTTCAGGCGATGACCCTGCGCGGTTACGGAGAAGAAAGCCTGGCAATAGGGGTTGATCCGGTTCGAACCGCTGATCGTTTGGCTTTGGCCGTAGCTTTGTTGCTGGCAGCCGGTTTCATTATTCTTCAGTTTTTCTTCTTTCCCCTCTCCTGACCGCTGTTTCCGATTAAGCCCGGACCAAGTTCTTGTGATATAATCGAGTGAAAGTTAAGTAAAGATAGGTGACCGGTTATTGTCTTCAGTTCTGTTGGTAAATAATCTTTTATTTGGTTATCCGAGACAGGCCGCGGTATTAAACGCGATCAGTTTCAAGGTGCAAAGAGGAGAGCGGGTTGGTTTAATCGGGCCGAATGGAGCCGGTAAAACGACCCTTTTTTTATTGATCTGTGGCATTGTCAGCGCTGAATCCGGAAAGATTGAGATCAGCGGTGCCCCTGTTCTAAAAGGCCACTTTAACCCGGCTGTTGGGATGGTCTTTCAGCACACTGCAGATCAACTGATCTGTCCCACCGTCCGCGAGGACATTGCTTTTGGGCCTTTGAATATGGGTCTACCGGCAGCTGAAGTAGCAGGCAATGTTGACCGGGCTGCCGGTGCTACGGGGGTAACGCCTTTGCTGGATCGGGTTCCCCACCAGCTTTCAAGCGGAGAACAGCGCCTGGTAGCGCTGGCCGGTATTGTAGCCATGCAGCCCGATTTGCTGATTCTTGACGAGCCGACAGCAGATCTGGATATGCGCTACCGCCGGCGTTTAGTTGGTATGCTCAGCGGCATGGAACAGAAAACGATGCTCATCGCTTCGCATGATCTGGAATTCATTCTGGAGGTTTGCACCAGGGTTCTTGTATTGGATCAGGGGGTAATCCAAGCCGATGGGGAGCCGCCAATGGTAATGGCTGATCGCTGCCTGATGGAGGAACACGGGCTGGAGGTGCCTCATTCGCTAACCGCTGCCTGGCACCGTCACGGAGCAGGCTCTGACTGCGTTTAGGCAGATGTAAAGGGAAGTGAAGCAGTGCTAAGAGTTAAACTTTTGCAGTTAGCTGTAGAAGACAGCGAGGGAAAGGCTGACCGCTTGCTGCGGGTTGAAAAGATTCTGGAGCAGACAACGGCTGAACATGATCAGTTGCAGATGATCATGCTACCGGAGATTTGGGGCACCGGTTTTTTTAACTTTGACCGCTACCGGCAGGAGAGCGAATCGCTGGAAGGAGAAACCTTTACCCGCCTTGCGCCGTGGGCAGAAAGACTCGGATCTTACCTGTTGGCCGGTAGTATCGTGGAGCGGGAAGGAGACAGCTATTACAACACTACTTTATTAATCAGTCCGAATGGTTCTCTTTGCGGTATTTATCGTAAGATTCACCTTTTCGGTTACCAGTCTGCGGAAAGCGAAGTGCTTTCGGCAGGTAGCGATCTTTATATTCTGAAAAGCAAATACGGAACCTGGGGGTTTTCTACCTGCTATGATCTCAGGTTTCCTGAGCTCTACCGTAAAATGAGCGAATCTGCAGTCGATATGTTTTTTGTTGTCGCCGCCTGGCCACTGGCCCGTCTTGAGCACTGGCTTATTCTTAACCGCAGCCGGGCTCTCGAGAACTTGGCTTTTTTAGTAGCTTGCAACTGTGCAGGCGGACATGGTGAGCGGCAGTATGGTGGTAACAGCCTGGTGGTCAGTCCCTGGGGTGATCTTCTTGCCCGGGCCGGTACAGGAGAAGAACTGCTGACGATCACTATCAATCAGCGGGAGGCCGATAAAATACGCTCCGAGTTTCCGGCCCTCCAGGATCGCAAAATCTGGTAGATTCTTTAATATGTGTTGAAAATATGTTGAAGATCTGACCAGCTCATAGCCAAGAAGGAGGCGCTAAGATGCAAAATATCCAGATAGCGCCGGTTCAACCGGCCGGAAGAATCAGTGAGATAGATATTGTCAGAGGCATTGCCCTCTTTGGTATTCTGATTGTTAACATGTCATTTTTCAAAATTCCGGTGATGATGGACCGGATGCCTTCGGCTTTTTCACCGGGTCTTGATCAGGTTGTGGCCTGGTTGATCCAGCTCTTATTCACCGGCAAGTTTTACGCTATATTTTCTTTTCTCTTTGGCCTCGGTTTCTACATTTTCATGGAACGCACCCTTGATAAAGGACTGGAGCTGGTTCCGCTGTACCGCCGCAGGTTAATGGTGCTGCTCGCCATCGGAGCAATTCACCTGTTCCTCATCTGGTCTGGGGATATACTCTTTACTTATGCCCTAACCGGTTTTATCCTCCTTGCCTTTCGCCGTAAAAACGAGAAGCAGGTTAAACGATGGATTATCGGGCTTTTCATTGCGACTCTGGTTCTACAGGGGCTGTTTGGTTTTGTCCAGGGTTTTGGGGAAGTAATGGCCGGTGAGAATTATGGACAGATGATGGATGAGATGATCAGCGCAGCTGTTTTAGTTTATTCGACCGGCAGCTATTCCGAACTGCTGGTTTTTCGGCTGATCAACGAAGTGCCTTATATCATTATTAGCCTGTTTGTCTGGATCCCGGCGGTCCTGGGCTTTTTTCTGTGCGGCTTTTATGCCGGCCGGAAAGGAATATTTAAGGATCTTAAAGGTAACAGGCCGCTGTTTGTAAAAATTTGTGCCGTCGGATTTCCAGTTGGCGCCTTATTTCTTTTCTTATATATCCTTTTTGAAACCGCTCTCTGGCCGGTTGGGACAGCTGCTAAACCTGCCCTGCTGATGATGACCAACTACCTGGCTTCTCTCTTTATTTTCCCCGCCTACGTTTCCCTGATCCTACTGTCCCTGCAGACTGATCAGTGCCGGCGCATCCTTGCCCCGGTTGCTACAGCCGGTAGAATGGCCTTAACCAATTACCTGGCCCAGACCCTAATCCTGGTTACCCTGTTCTACGGTTTTGGCTTTGGGTTTTTCTATAGGGTTTCACTGGCCCAGGGAGCACTGATTACGATCGTCATTTACCTGATCCAGGTAGCCTGGAGTAATTTCTGGTTTAAGACGTTCAAGTACGGACCTTTGGAATGGCTCTGGCGGGGCCTGACCTATAAAAAGTTCGAACCGCTTCGTTAGATTTAGATTATAATAATCTTAGGTCCGTGAATAGATGTAAGAAGGAGGTAAAAAAATGTCCCCACTTCATTTTCCCCGTATTTCGGCGGAAGAAGCTGCGGTTATGATTGAAGACAAGCAGACCATAGCTTTCAGCGGTTTTACGCCTGCCGGTTCAGCCAAAGCGATTCCCAGAGCCCTGGCCCGACGGGCTAAGGAGCTGCATGCAAAAGGCGACCCTTTTAAAATAAATGTGCTTACCGGCGCTTCCACCGGTCAGTTAGACGATTTGCTGGCAGAGGCGGAAGCAGTGGCCTGGCGGGCTCCGTATCAGTCTTCCAAGATCATGCGCAAGCAGATTAACGAGAATAAAATTGAAT